>CAMVKM010000037.1 GCA_947168085.1 uncultured Clostridia bacterium
AGTCAACTAAAATTAACAAATTTTTCAGTAAACAAGCATTTTTTTGCAAGGTTGCCAAAAAATTTTTAAGTTTTGCCCCCAATTTTTTGTTTTTTGGTTGACAAAACACTCCCCAAATGCTACAATAAAACAAAGTTTTTTCTTAAAGGAGCTAAAAATATGGCAGTAAAAGCTTATGAAGATGTAGACATTTTGTGGAAAGACCGCAAACGTTGGTGCGGACTTCCTCTATCTTTCACAAGATATCGCATTATTCGAAAACCAGGAAAATGGTTAAAACTCATTTCTGATGTTGGACTTTTAAAATCCGAAGTTAATGAAATCAACTTGTTCCGTATTGATGACCTTCAGGTTTATCAATCTTTAACCAACAAATTTTGGGGAACAGGAACTGTTATTGTTTACTCAAAAGACCAAAACATGCCAAAACTTGAACTAAAACGCATAAAAGATCCTTACAGAGTGCGCAACCTTTTAACTGAACTTTTGGAAGAAGACAGAGCCGCAAGACACCTTGTTGTTGGGGAAATGCACGGCGGAATGGGAATGATGTAAAAAAAGAGTGAAATTTTCACTCTTTTTTTTAATGCCCAACAACACTAACCGAGCCGTTTTCTATGTTATATGGGAGTATTGTCCATTCAATTATCACAAAATTTTGCCCATTTGCAAAAACATAGTTGTCTTTTACTGCATCCTTAATGTGTATGATAAAAATGTAGGTTCCTGCTCTTATTGCCTGCGTGTTGCCATTTATTAACATCAAGTTTGCATTAAAATCCTGCAAAAAATCTGCCATGTCTTTGGTTGTGCCACTAAAAGTGGTTTGATTGTTTTCAAGGTCTAGGCTTGGCGTTGTTAATGTTTGTTTTGCTATGATCCAAGAAACTGTTTTGCAGCTTGCCCCATCACTAAATTGATAGTTTGCTGTAGGCGTAAAGGTTGCCAAATAGGTTCCTGCATTGGTTGCACTTGTTGTTCCACCAACGGTGAATTTTGTGGTGTCATAACTTGTCCATGAAACATTTTGGGGATTGGTGTTGTACGTTAGTGTTCCACTTTGACTCGGTAATGCGCTGGTATTAACACTTTGTTTTGCAATTGTCCAGTTAAAAATCAATGCGTTGTCTGTTCCATCACTCCACTGATAATTTGCTTTTGGCGAAATTGAAAACTGATAGTTTCCTGCATTGGTCGCGCTTTGCGTTCCAACAATTTCCATTGTGCTATTATCAAAACCAGTAATTATCGGCGATTGAGCTGAAGCATTAAATGTCAAGTTTGCACTCATTGTTGGTTTTGTTAGGCTTGCTTTATTGATTGTCCAACTAAGGGTTATTGGAGCAGTTGTGCCATCACTCCATTTGTAGTTTGTGTTGTTTAACGGAGAAACTTGAACTTCGTAAGTGCCAGCATTCACATTTGCAGTAGAACCAACTATATTCATTGATGTAACACTAAAATCAGCAAGACTCACAATTTTTTCATGCCCATCATAAGTAAATGATGAACTTACACTTGGTTTAGTAAATTTAAACACAAGACTTGGAATTTGACCTTTCACAAAAGCCCAATTTCCTGATGCATATGAAGAATTAAACTGACTTGGTTTGGTTGCAGTTGTTGAAACAGTGAATTCTGATAATGTTAATGCTTTTGATGTTGAATAACTTTGTGTTACATTTGTTGAACCTTTTGCTCCAATTAAACTTGCCGAACAAAAATCACTGTTAGCATAACAATAGTTTAAAGTTACATTTGTATTGTTTTGTTGATGACCTATCAATGCTCCAACATTAGTTGGTGATGTGATTTGCGCACTACTAAAACTGTTTGAAATAACAATAACATTTCTATCGCTTGCTGAAACCCCTTCTCGAAAACCACCAATTAAACCACCTGCTATTTCTGTTAAAGAACATATAGCACCAATATTGTAACAATCGTTTACGATATAATCTGATTTCCATGCAGAACCAATTATCCCGCCAGCAATCTTATTTCCACCATATACAACCCCTTCATTAAAACACCTTAAAATATTTACCTGTGAACTCTTTTGAACCCAACCAACGATTCCACCACCTGTTGAAGTTGTTACTATAACATTTCCTTTATTAAAACAATTTGTAATGGTTAATGCTCCAGTAAAATTACAATGTCCTAAAATACCGCCAACATTATTTCCCGTACAATTTACATTTCCTGTGTTATAACAATTTTCACAAGTGAGTTCTGATGATGCTGATCCAACTATACCTCCACCCCAATCAGCATTATTTGTTGACCCACTTTTTATCAAAGCAGTGTTATAACAACTTTTGATAGTTGTTGAACAATCCACCGCAATATAGGCAACAATTCCTGCAGAACCACCACCAGAAATCACTCCTGTGTTGTAACAATTTTCAATTGTAGTGGTATGTTGATTCGCTGATGTTCCAACAATTCCACCAGCATATGTTCCAGAAACCACTTCACCAGCATTAAAAGAATTTGAAATTACATAACTTTTTCCACCACCACTGTTTCCAAGATATGCAATCAATCCACCAGCCCCGCGATAATCACCTGTGGTGCACAAAACTTTGCCATAATTAATGCAATTGTTAATGTGTGTTCCATTCCACGAAGCATAATAAAGCCCACCAGCAGATGTGGAACCGACAATTTCACCATAATTTACACAATTGTTAAGCCAATGATCTCCCGAGGCAACTATTCCACCAGAGTAAACCCCTGTGATTTTTCCATAATTAACAGCATAAAAAATCTCATGCCAACCCTCACCAGAAATTCCTGCCGCATTAAGTGAAGAGCTTGTCACATTTCCATAATTTGTGCAATAATAACATTGTGCCTGTTGTTTCGCACCATAAATCCCACCTGATGAACTTGCACCTTGAATTGTTGCTTTGTTATAGCAATTTGTAACTACAGTTCCATAACCAAAACCCAAAATTCCGCCAGTCATACAAGGTGAAGTTGTTCCTGTGTTTGTAACTGTTCCGCTTTCAATTCCAAGATTTTTAATATAACCAGCATAATTTGCACCAAACAATCCTGCATCACCACTAGAAACATTTACATTAAGCCTTAGAATTTTGTGATTATCACCATCATAACAATATTTTTTACCATCAGCACGACCAGCATTGATTGGCGTCCACGCTCTGTTTGCTAGATCAATATCAACAATTTGTTTAAAGTAGGAATGAGATAGTGTGCTGTAATTCGCACTTAAATATGCCAAATTGTCAGCTGATTCAACTAAATAGGGGTCATCAACTGTGCCAGTTCCATGAGTAAACGCTGCTGTGCCTCCAGACCATGTTGACACAACATTTGATGTTGGATCATCAGGAGCAATGATTTCCAAATTGGTTTGTAGATTCTGTGAATTACTTAAAATTTTGTTAACAACTAAAAGCCCCCCCCCCCGCAATTGTTAAACTCAGAGCGATAGTCACAGCAACAACTTTCCAATGTTTTAATACGAAATTTTTAAATTTTGAACCCACTGATGTTTTCATAAAAAATCTCCTATTTTTTTATGTTTTTTGTTTTTTGTTAGAATTTACGACTTATAGTCGTAGTATACACAATTTTTTTGAAAAAATCAAACGTTTTTAAGTAAAAAACCAAAAAAAGTTACAAAAAACAACTTTTTGGCCAAAAATTTTATGGTTTTACCCCTTTTAAAACAAAAAAGTGTGTTTTTTAACACACATTTTTTTAGTTTGTAATATCCAAAATTTCCATTTCAATTTTTCCGCTGTTAATTGAATCATATTCAGCGATATCACCAATTTTTTTACCAATTAAAGCCTTTCCTGCTGGTGATTCATTGCTTAAAAGATTGTTTAATGGGTCACTTTCGGTTGAACCAACAATTTTGTAGGTTAATTCTTCATCAAAAGTGCGGTCAAAAACTTTTACTGTGCTACCCATTCTTACAATGCGATCCTTCTTGCTTTTTGTGTCATCATTTGGAATTATTCTTGCTTTTTTTATTTTTTCATCAAGAGCCAAAAGTTCAGCTTCGGTGGCACTTTGCTCGTCTTTTGCTGCTGAATACTCACTGTTTTCACTAAGGTCTCCATAGCTTCTGGCAACGGCAATTTTTTGAGCAACTTCTTGTCTTTTTACATTTTTAAGATAATCATAACGGTCTTGAAGTTGTTTTAAGCCTTCTTCTGTAACCCAAACAATGTTTTTGTCGTTAAAATCAATTTCTTCATTTTGCTTTTTTGCCATTTTTTAAAACTCCTTAAAAAAATAAATCACGCACCCAAAATTTGGGTGCAATGATTTTTGATATATTTATTATACTCAAAAATTTTTGGTTTGTCAACAAAAATTAAAAAATTTTAATTATTTTTTTGTTTTTTTGCATCTTTTCTGTGTCTTAATTTGTAAAACCAACCACTTTTTATCTTCACAACATCAAAAGGACAAAGTTCTTGACAGCAAAAACAACGAATACATTTTGATGTGTCTATCACAGCATAACGCTTGCCTTTTTTGTTTGTTTTCATTGTTATTGCTTTTTGTGGACAATGCTGTTCACATTTTCCACACCCCCTGCATTTTTTGCAAGGAATAACAGGTTTTTGGTTTGCCCAAGAGTTTACCCAACGTTGCAAAAACTTTGGAAGTCCACTTCCAAAAGGTGTAAAGCCATTTGGAGTGATGCTTTTGTAGTCTTTTATCACAAATTTTTCTACAGGTTCACCTAAAACATTAAATTCAAGATTTTCATTTAAAAATCCCCTTTCTTGAGCAACTTTGATTGTTGGCAGTGCAATTGGATTTACATTCATTATTTTTGCACCAACAACATCAACGCTTGCGGGATTTGCTCCCATGATGATTGCTCCAATTTTTCTCGGCGTTCCATGTGTTGGCCCAGCACCTTCCATTCCAACAATTGCATCACTTATGTGAAGATTTAATTTTCCTTCAAAACATTTGTGAATATCAAAAAGGTTTTGGTTAAAAGTTTCCAAACTTTGAAAACGCCCATGAAATTCAACTTTTGTCATGCCAGGAATTGCTCCATACATGTTTTTTACCGCATTTGAAATGCCGGTGTAACCATGAGTTTTTAGTTTGCAAAGATTAAAAATAACATCAGCTTTTACAAGAGCATCTAAAACTGGGATTTTTTTACTAACAACCCCGTCAACTTCCATTTCAAATGAATCATAGTTGTCATTAATTTTTAGGCCATATTTTTCATTAAGCTGTCTCATTCCACAAACTTTGTAAAGCCCTTCCATAAAGTTTGCATTGTATGGCCCACCAGCGCTGTCCACAACAAAACAATCCGCCCCAACTTGTTTTATTGCTTTAAAAACGGCCAAAACAACTGCTGGATGCGTTGTTACAGCATCTTGTGGTGGAGCTTTGTGCACAAGATTTACTTTTAATGCAACCATTTGCCCTTTTTTCACAAAATTTTCAATTCCCCCCAAAAGTTTAAAACCTTTGGTTATAGCATCGTCCACTTTTTGCTGATCATAATCACAGCATTCAATCAAAGCAACATCATTTTTCATTTTGTTCTCCTTTTGTATTCCTTAATTTTACACAATTTTTTTCAAAAAAGCAAACAAATTAAAACAATTTTTTTGTTGACTTTTTTTATTTTCTTTTATATAATAAACAAAAAACAAAAAGGAAAAATTATATGAAACTTTGGGTTAAACTTGTTAAAGGCGAGAAAATCACATCAAGCACTTTGCACGAAGTTGGAATGTTTGATGTTAAAAAACTTTTGGAATACTTAACTGATATATGTTTTAGTTTAGACATTCCAAGGCCAATTGTGATTGAAAAACACTATCGCGACTTTAAAGAATTTAATCACACAATTTTTAAACCAAGCGATTTTGTTGAAGATGTTGATTTTGACAAACTTTGGATTGAAATTGCCACTAGCAAAAACAAAAAATCCGATAATTTTTACAGTAATCTTTAAAATAATAAAAGACCACCAGATTTGGTGGTCTTTTTTGCACTCACACGTTGATATATCAAAAGTGAAGTGCAGACGCGTGTTCAAAGCTTGATTACTCTGCGGCAGCTTCTTCTGCTGGTGCAGCAGGTTGCTCAAGTTTTGCCTTTTCGTATTCAGCGAAAATAAGTTCAGACATTTTTTGTCTTGTTTCACTGTCTAAAGGATGAACAACATCTTTAAAGGTTCCATTAGGAGTTTTTCTGCTAGGCATTGAAATAAACAATCCTTGGTTGCCTTCGATAATCTTAATGTCGTGAACAACAAAGCAATTGTCAATAATGAATGAAGCAACAGCTTTAAGGTTGCTGTCATCTTTGTCGATCATTCTAATGCGAATATCAGAAATGTCAATCATGTCACTTCACCTTCCTTTATCTAGATTAGCCCAAAATTCTTTAAGCCTAGTATTATTTTAAACCATTTTTCAAAAAAAATCAAACAAATTAAAGCAATTTTTTCAAACTTTTTTCATATTTTATCCAAAAAACATTTTTTTTTACAAAAACATATACTATTTTTATGGAAAATCTTAAAAACAAGCACTTTCATTTTGTTGGAATTGGTGGCATAAGCATGAGCGCTCTTGCCCTCTTTTCACTAAACAAAAATGCAGTTGTAACTGGGACAGAAAAGACGCCTTCGGCAATAACAAAAAACCTAGAACAACTTGGAGTTAAAATAAAAAAACATCAAAACAAAATTGGTGTTAAAAATTGTGACCTTTTGATTTTTTCGGGAGCAATAGAACCAAACCACCCTGATCTTGTTTTAGCAAAAAAACTTAAAAAGGAAATTTGGGAACGTGCAAAATTTTTGGATTTTGTAAGTTCATTTTTTAAAACCACAATTGCCGTTTCTGGCACTCATGGAAAAACAACAACAACAGCAATGATTGCAAAAATTTTAAAACCATTAAATCCAACAGTTCATGTTGGCGGACTTACAAAAGATTTTGGAAATTTTTGTTTGGGAAAAAATGAAATCTTTTTAACAGAAGCTTGTGAATTTAAACAAAGCTTTTTAAACCTTAATCCAAACATAAGTGTTATCACAAATGTTGAGCCCGACCACATGGATTTTTACAAAACAAAAACGGCATTAATTAAAAGTTTTCAGAAATTTTTTGTTAAAACATCAAATTTTGCAGTGATAAATCACAATTTTTTAAGTTTTTTTGACCAAAATTTTGCAAAAGCAAAAATTGTAAGTTTTGGTTTTAACAAAAATTGTGATTTTTGGGCAAGCAATTTAAATGATAAAAATGGGAAATTTTGTTTTGATGTTTTTCATTTTAACACAAAACTTGGACAAATTAAATTAAATATTTTTGGAAGACATAATGTCGAAAACGCACTGGCAGCAATTGCCGTTGGAACAATTTGTGACCAAAATTTTTTAGACATAAAAAATGCAATTGAAAAATTTGAGCTTCCACAACGTCGTTTTGAAATTTTGCATAAACAAAAATTTTTGGTCATTAGAGATTATGCTCATCACCCAACAGAAATTCAAAACACACTTAAAACAGCAAGAAGCATTTGCAAAGGAAAACTTTTTTGTGTGTTTGAACCTCACACCTTCTCACGAACAATTTTTTTGTTTGATGAGTTTTTGAAATGTTTTAACATGGCCGACCAAATCATTTTTTTACCAACTTATTCAGCAAGAGAAAAACCCCAAAAAGGTGGAACAAGTTTTGATTTGTTTAAAAAACTAAACAGCAAACAAAAACATTACTTTGAAAGTAAAATCAAATGCTTTGAATTTTTAAGACAAAATCTAAAACAAGATGACATAGTTTTGTTTGTTGGAGCTGGTACAATTGGTGATTTTGCCTTGGAATTTGCAAAAGAGCTAAAATAAAAACATTTTTTGCGTTTTTTCTAAAAACTTTTCACTTTCCCCTTGACAAGACACAAAAATTAGTGTATAATACTGCTATATTATTTTGTGAGGTAAAAAAATTATGAAAGCAGACATTCACCCAAAATATCACACAATCACAGTAAAATGCGCATGTGGTGAGACTTTTGAAACAAAGTCAACCTATGCTCGTGAAGACGTTCTTAAAATTGACATTTGCAACAAATGTCACCCATTCTTCACAGGAAAACAAAAACTTGTTGACGCTGCTGGTCGTGTTGAGAAATTTAACAAGAAATACAACTTGACATCAACTGAAGGTGACAAGAAAAAAGCTGACAAAAACGCAGAACAGGCTTAGTTAAAAACAGAAAGGTAGATGCTTTTTAGCGTCTATTTTTTTGCTATAAAAAGGAAAAAACATGGATTTAAAAACATTGCAAAATTTTGTAGATTTAAACTCGCTTGACACAAATCAAAAACGAGATGCAAATTGGCTTTTAAAAGAACTTCCACCAATTCCTACAAAAAAACAATTAAAAAAACTCGAAAGCCAAATCAAAGCCTTAAAATATGGTGTTCCACTTGCATACATCACTGGACACGCACCATTTTTTGAATATGATTTTTTTGTAGACAAAAGCACCCTTATTCCACGCTTTGAAACCGAACTTTTGGTAGACAAAATTTTAAAAAAATTTCAAGGAAAAATTGATGAAAATTTTGAAATTTTGGATCTTTGTGCTGGAAGTGGTTGCATTGGAATAACTCTTCAAAAAAAATTAAACTGCAAAGTTACGCTTGTTGATTTAAACCGTAAATGCCTAAAAATTATTAAAAAAAATGCAAAACAAAACATGGCTGATGTAACAATTTTAAAAAGCAATATGTTTCAAAAAATTAAAGGAACATTTGATCTTGTTGTTTCAAATCCACCCTACATCAAAACAGATGAGATTTTAACCTTAGACAAAAGCGTTCAATATTTTGAACCACACATGGCCCTTGATGGCGGCAAAGATGGACTTGATTTTTACAGAATTATCGCACAAAATGCGCCAAACTTTTTGAAACCAAATGGCATTTTAGCTCTTGAAATTGGTTATGACCAAAAACAAAGTGTGCCAAAGCTTTTGAAACACAATTTTAAAGACATAAAAGTTGAAAGTGATTACAGCAACTTACCTCGTTTTGTTTTTGCTAAAAGGAGTTAAAAATGATTGAAAAACTAAAAGCTTTTAAAGACAGATATGACTTTTTAGTTCAAGAATCTTGTAAGCCGGAAGTGATTTCTGACCTTGAAAAATGGAAACAGATTTCAAAAGAGCAAACATCACTTGAAGAATATGCTTTACTTTATGATAATTACACCAAAACACAAAAAAACCTTGAAAGTTCAAGACAAGTTTTAAAAGAAACTGATGATCAAGAACTTAAAGACATGGCTGAAGAAGAAATTAAAGAGTGCGAAGAAAAATTAAAAGTTCTTGAAAATGAAATTAAAATCGCCCTTCTTCCAAAAGACAGCAAAGATGACAGCAAAGAAGTTATTATTGAAGTTCGAAGTGGTGCTGGGGGCGATGAATCAAGTTTGTTTGGTGCCGAACTTTTTAACATGTACAAAAAATACGCCGAAAAACAAGGCTGGAAAGTTGAAATAACAGAATACAGCGAAACAGAAGTTGGTGGCGTTAGAGAAGCTGTTATGATTATAACAGGAAAAAATTGTTACAAACGTCTTAAATATGAAAGTGGAGTTCACCGTGTTCAACGTGTTCCAGAAACAGAATCACAAGGACGAGTTCACACATCAACAACCACTGTTGCTGTTCTTCCTCAAATTGAAGATGTAAACTTTGAAATTGAAGAAAAAGACCTTAAAACTGATGTTTTTCGTAGTGGCGGTTGTGGTGGACAAGGTGTCAACACAACAGACAGCGCTGTGCGTTTAACTCACATTCCAACTGGTTTTGTTGTAACATGTCAAGATGAACGAAGCCAAATTAAAAACCGCGAAAAAGCATTAAAAATCTTAAAATCAAAACTTCAAGACCTTTATGAAGAAAAAGCCATAAAAGAACACCAACAAGAAAGAAAATCACAAGTTGGAACTGGTGACCGAAGTGAAAGAATTAGAACCTACAACTTTCCACAAGGCAGAGTCACTGACCACAGAATTGGTCTTTCACAATACAACATCAATGACTTTATGCTTGGCGACATTGATTCAATGATTGACGCTTTAGCCATGGAAGACCAAAGATTAAAACTCGAACAATCACAAAAATAATAAAAAATAACACATGTTATATTACATGTGTTATTTTTGTTTAAAGACATAAAAAAGCCTTTAGTTATGGATTTTTTTACTTTAAATTTCTTTTTTGTTTGTCATACTCGCAAACATGATTATACATTGCAACAGTGCCAATGTCAAAACATTTTTCTTTTGTTACATGACAGTAAACTGGCTCTCTTGCAATTAACCATTTCACAAAAAATCCTAAAGCGTCTGGATTGTTTCCCTCATCAAAATATTTTTCAAGAAGTTTTTGAATCCCTGGTTTAAAAAGATAAAAAGCATAAAGCCCAATGTTTGATTTTGGCTGCCCTGGTTTTTCTTCCATTCCAATCACACGGTCATCTTTGTCAAGTTCAACAACTCCAAAGTTTTTACCAAGATATTCAAGATCATCAATCTCGCCACCAAGCAAAACATTGCTGTTTTTGTTGTGATAATAATCAACAAAAGATTTTAATTCGAAATCAAAGTAGTTGTCTCCAGCAAGAAGAAAAACTTCATCATCAAATTCACCCATCTTTTTTAAGGCATATCTAAGGCCACCAAGTGCGCCTGGCTTTGAATCATTGTCAACGCCGTCATCATTAATGATTTTAACATCAAATTTAAATTTTCTGCTGTTTTTCCAATCTTCAAAAGTTTGTTTGAAAAAAGAATTTCCCACAACAAAAACTTCGTTTATCTCTTCAACCTTTTCTAATTTTTTCATTATATAATCAAGAATTGGAGTTCCGTTTATTGGAAGAAGTGCTTTTGGTCTATCTTTTGTAAGGGGATAGAGCCTTGTTGCAAATCCACCAACTAATACAATAACTTTCATTTTAATATCCCCTTTTAGTATATGATTTTAGATTATCACAAATTTTGCATAAAATCAAGCATTTTTTACATAAAATTTGTTTTTTATAACAAAAAGACTGCTTTTTGCAGTCTTTTTGTTAAAGTTCTTCCATCATTTCGCGTTCTGCGTCTGAAAGATTATATTGATTTTTTATTTCTTGTTCAGCTTCTTCTTTAACTTCCTGATATGAACTTGGAACTACTGAGTTGTAGCGTTTAAGTCCAGTTCCTGCTGGGATAAGTTTTCCAATAATAACATTTTCTTTAAGGCCAACAAGGTGGTCAACTTTTCCTTTGATTGCAGCTTCAGTAAGCACTCTGTTTGATTGCTGGAATGATGCAGCCGACAAGAATGAGTTTACAGCTAAACTTGCTTTAATAAGACCTAAAAGTGTTCTCTTTGCTGTTGCTGGTTGTTTTCCAGACATAACAGCAGCAAGGTTACGTTCTTCATAATCGTTAAGATCCAAAAGTTCTCCTGGAATCATATCTGTTTCTCCAGAACTTTCAATCTTAACTTTTCTAAGCATGCAACGAATAATAATTTCAACGTGTTTAAGTTCAAGGTCAACACCTTCAGCCTTATAAACTTTTAAAACTTCTGTCAAAATGTACTCTTCAACATCTTTAAGACCTCTTGTTTTTAAAATGTCATAAGGATACAAACTTCCTTCTGTAAGTGGTGTTCCACTTTCAACCTCATCACCAGTTTTAACACGGCAATAAGATCTTGCTGGCAAAAGATAATCAACATCTCCGTCTTTTGTGTGAACAGTTACTTGCTTACGTTTATCAACATCTTTAACTGTAATTTTTCCTGCAACTTCACTTACAACAGCAGCATCTTTTGGACGTCTTGCTTCAAAAAGTTCATCAACACGAGGAAGACCTTGAGTAATGTCGGCAGCAACCGCAATACCTGATGTATGTTTAGTTCTCATGGTAAGCTGTGTACCTGGCTCACCAATTGATTGAGCAGCAACAATGCCAACAGCATCTCCAACTTCAATCATTTCGGTTGAAACAAGGTTTCGACCATAACATTTTGCACAAACTCCATTTTTACATTTACATGTAAGAATTGTTCTTATGTTAACTTCTTTAATTTTTGCATCAACAATAGCTCGTGCTTGGCTTGGTTTAATCATTTCATTTGCTTTAACAATGATTTCTTGTGTTTGTGGGTTAACAATGTCTTCAGCAGCAACACGGCCCGAAATGCGTTCTTCCAAAGTTTGAATAACTTGGTCACCGTCTTTAATTTCGGTAACTGTCATTCCCTTAATTGATTCGCCAAGACTTGCAAAACAGT
>CAMVKM010000038.1 GCA_947168085.1 uncultured Clostridia bacterium
AACACAACAAAAAGCACAACCACAAAATCTTGAAATTGTTTCTCCAATTGATGATAACTCTTCAGCCGCATGGTCAGGTGGCACGGCTGCTTTCACTCATGGCACGGGAACTGAAACAGACCCTTATCTTGTTGAATCTGCCGAAAATTTGGCTTACTTAAGTGTAAATTCAGCAACTTTGTCTGATTGTTTTTTTAGACAAACTGTGGATATAAATTTAAATAATGTAAATTGGGTTCCAATAAACAGTCAAAATAATACTTTTAATATTGTTTATGATGGGAACAATAAAAAAATTTCGAATTTAAATATTAACGTTTCAACAGCAAACTTTACTGGGCTTTTTTGTAAAATAACATCAGGAACCATAAAAAATCTTGAGATTTCAAGTGGAACAGTCACTCAAAGTTATGTTGATGAAAATGGACCGACAGGCTATTCTGGAAATGAATATACTGGAGCTTTTGTTGGTTTTGCTGATTCTGTTGAATTTGAAAATTGCACAAACAAAGCAACTGTTAGTGGAAGATATCGAATTGGCGGTTTTGTTGGTCATGCTGAAAATTTTTGTGAATTTTTGAATTGTAAAAATTTTGGAAATGTAACAGCAACATCCTATCACGCAGGCGGTTTTGTTGGTTTGTCACTAAGAGAAATGATTGTTGAAAACTGCTCAAATTCAAGTGATATTCACACAGGGATGACAGATGTTGGTGGAATTGCTGGAAGAGCTGATGTGCATTACTCCATAAAAAACTCCACAAACTCAGGAGCGATTTCTGGTGTAAAATGGTTTGTGGGTGGTTTTGTTGGCTATTGCGGTGAAGTGAACAGTTTTGGACTTATTTTAGATTGTGAAAACACAGGGGCTGTCACAAGTTCAGCCAGTGAAGCTGCTGGCTTTGTTGGAAGATGTTATAATTTGCGAATTGAAAACAGTAGCAACAGTGCCAATATCACAGTAAACACCATTTATGCCGGTGGATTTGTGGGTGTATGCACAAATTCTTTGGAAATACAAGATTGTGTAAACACTGGTATCATAACCGGTAATGTTGAAAATGAGAGCTGTAGTTTTGGTGGTTTGTTAGGAGTTTTACATGAGGCCGCAAAAAATTTGATCATTTCAAATTCACATAATGAAGGTGACATCACAGCTTATGGGCATGATGTTGGTGGAATTGTTGGAACGGTTTGGTATCCAACTGTAAACAAAACAGTAGAAATAAAAGATTGTTACAACACAGGAGCAATAATTGGTTCTTATCATGTTGGCGGAATTGTGGGCATAAACGATTGTGCTTTAGAAACTTCGTGCTTAATTGATTCTTGCTACAACACAGGAACAATAACAGCAACACTCAACGCTTGTGGGGGTATTGCTGGTTACATTAGATCCGCTAAATCTTCTGTTGTTTCAAATTGTTACAACACTGGGGCAATAGTAAACCAAGAATATGATTGTGGTGGAATTTTTGGAAGATGTGGGACATCTGATAGCGCCTATGAACTAATTCTAAAAGATTGCTACAATCGTGGAACAGTAACATCAAACACTTCTGGTGGTGTTGGCGGAATTGTTGGTGCACTTTTCAACAAAGCAAAGGTTTTGAATTGTGAAAATTTTGCAAATTGTTCAGCATTGTTAGCAACTCAAGGTAATGTTGGTGGAATTGTTGGCGCCTTGTGGACAGATAGTGATGTTGAAATTCGTGGTTGTAAAAACAGTGGAAACATGTCAGGTGGCAACACAGTTGGTGGAATTGTTGGAATTGGAAGCACATATTCCGTAAAAGCAGTTGTTTCAGATTGTGTAAACACAGGTAACATTTCATCAGGAAATACTGCTGGCGGAATTATTGCAGGGACATACAAACCTTTGTGGATAAAAAATTGTCAAAACACAGGGAGTGTTGTTTCATCAACTTATTCAAGTGGTGGAATTATTGGCTATAGTTTACAAGGAGAAGTTCAGAACAATGATTTAACTTGTGTTATCGAAAATTGCCACAATGCTGGGTATGTTGAAAGTCAAACCGACAACTGTGGTGGAATTATGTCTTACAATTACTCAAACCTTACTATTAAAAATTGTTCAAATTCTGCAATGATTTATGGTGGAGGTATTACTGCAGGCATTTTAGCAGCAACAGATGGCAGAATGACAACAGCAACAACAATTTTAAATTGCTCAAACAATGGTTATATTTATGGATTTAACACTGTTGCCGGAATTTTGGGTAATTCAAATGGATCAGGGAATTATGTTGTTAGTTATTGCCAAAACAATGGCGAAATTTATATGAGTAGCAATCGGGGCTGGATAGGTGGAATTGTTGGTGTCAGTTCAATGGACATTAATTCAACAAGCACATTAACAGTTACAGCTTGCTCAAACACAGAAATAATTTACAGTTACAGTGATGGTAGTGCAGGTGATGATATGGCTGGTGGAATTGTGGGTTGGGTTCATTCTCAAGCAACAATTCAAAATTGTTACAACACAGGATATACAAGGGCAAGAGTTCACACTGGTGGAATTGTGGGCGCTTTGGATTGTTTTAGAACAGTTGCAACAACCAGCTCCATAACAAACTGTTATAGTGCTGGCTATAATGATGGATATCAAGTTACAAACAAAGGAAGCATTATTGGAGCAATGGCAAACAATGGTGGCAAAGGAACATACACAGTTTCAAATTGCTATGGAGACAACAGTTTTGTTTCAGTCATTTGTGGTGTGGACTACACTGGTGGTGCTAGCATTACATACACAAACTGTTCAATGCTTTCAACAGATAATATGCTTGCACCTTCGGACAACCTAAAACCAGCAAGTTTTAACGATGCTTGGACAAATGTTATTTGGAAATTTGAGTGCAGAAAGTATCCAGAGTTATTTATGTATTTAGACAAACCAACATCTCAAGGTTTAAGTTACAAAACACTTGATTGTTTACAAAATTTTCAAATTAACAATTTAAATTCAGATTTAATGAACATAAGTGGTCAAGTGCAGGCATCAGAAGCTGGAACTTATTCAGTGGTTATTTCATTAAAGGATGTAGCACACACAAGATGGAGCGATGGTTCAACAACTCCAGTAACATTAAATTGGAGCATAAAAGATGAACTTGATTGTGATTTTGAAATAAATGATGATGGCGAAGTTATTGGAAAATTGTGGGACAGATTTTTTACAAAAGTAGGTAGTGGAAAGGCTTATGTTGGTGTAATGCATCATAATTATGAGGGTAATCCTTACACAGGATTTCTTTTAGTTAGTCGAGATCCGCAAAATTTAGTTTATACAACAAGTGACACAACATGGAATGAACAATACGCAGCACCATTTGTTTATGGTGAATATACTTGGTATTTTGGTAATGCAGGTTCAGCATTGCCTGCCGTAGATATTATTGAAAGTGGTGGATATAATAGATATGTTTTGCCAAATGTGTATTCATATAATGCATCAACATTAAATACAGTTTTAGAGTCAGCAGCTAGAGATTTGCTTGATGCCGTGTTTGGTTTTAGAAAAATTGTGCAAAGGCCAACAACTTCAAACTTTGTTTATAATGGCACTGCTGTGGACATAACACAAAAAGCCAGCAATGTTGACAATTCAAAAATTGATGCAAGTGGACATGTTGTTGAAACAAATGCTGGAAATTACTACACATCATTTACTTTAAAAGATCCAGACAAATATATGTGGAGCGATTTTACAACAGATTCTTACATTATGGAGTGGACTATTGCAAAGGCAAGTATTGATGCAAGTGCTTTGCCAAGCCAAAGTGGAACACTAACTTTTAACAGCAATTTACAAAATGTTTCTTGGACTGCTTATGACACAACTAAACTAACTGTTTCTGGACAGGTTAGCGGAACAAATGCTGGGACATACATTGCAACCTTTACGCCAACAGCAAACTATCAATTTAGTGATGGGTCAAGCAGTAAAACAGTTTTGTGGACAATAACAAAGCAAACACTTACAACGCCAAGCCTAAGTCTTGAGAACAATCAAATCACTTTTAGTGGAACAACAAAAGACATGGCAAATTACTTGCAAAACTTTGACGGAACAAAAATGACAATAGAAGGCAACACACAAGCAATAAGGGCTGGAACATATATTTTTATTATACACATTAAGGAGGAGTATCAAAACAATTATATTTTTGCAAATGGTTTGCCATACGCAATCATTGCATGGACAATACTCCCATATAACATAGAAAATGCAACAGTTAGTGTTGGTGGAAATTAAAAAAAGAACTCTAATTTTAGAGTTCTTTTTTTATAAATCTTTAAAACTGCAAAGCTTAAAATCATTCCAAACACCAGTTTCAAATGCTGTTTTTAGAGCAATTAATTCATCTTCTCTTGCTAAATAATTTGTTTGAGATATGGTAAATTCATCAACATAGCCAGGAACTGTCATGATTTCAACGCTTCCATTTTTGTCTTTAAAAAAATTTGCAATCATTTTAAGTTCTTCAACCAAGTGTCTTGTGCTTGCGTGGAAATCTTCTACAAAAAAATCAGTTGTCTTGATTTTTTTGTTTTCAGCCATTTCTTTGGTTTTTTGTGTCATTGAACGAACGGGAAGATTATATTTTTTTGCCAAATCAAGATAAGCATCGTAAACTTCTTTTGATGCATAAAAATAGTGATGAAAATCTAGATGACTAGGAGTTATGCCAAAACTTAAAAATTTTTTGATTTGAGCTTCAAGTTCAGTTTTAACTTCATTATATCTGGCATAAAAAGGCATTGAACACATGTAGTGAAATTTTCCGTCAGGTTCAAGCAAATTTGCAACTTTGTTTTTTGGTGCAGTTGGTGCGCCATAAGTTAAATTGAGATGCACTCCAACATTTTGAAAATTGTTTTCTTTAATCATACTTACAGCTTCTTCAAAAAAAGGTCCATTAACAAAAAGGGAAGCGCTTGTTAAAAAGCCTTCTTTCAGCCCTTGGCATATTCCTTTGTTGATGCTTTGAGACAACCCAAAATCTTCAGCATTTAAAATTAATTTCATTTTTCTCTCCATTTTTTAGATTAAACTTAGCACAAAAAATTTAATTGGCAATTATGTTTAAAAAAAGTTGCAAACAAATTGTTGCAACTTAAAAGTTTTTTTATTTTGCTTTTTTAGCATCACTAAGCAAACGAGCAAGTGATGATTTTTTGTTGCTTGCTGTGTTTGCGTGATAAATGTTGTCAAGTCTTGCTCTGTCAATTAAACTAAAAAGCAAATCAAGTTGTTTTTCAGCTTTTTCAAATTCACCAGCTTTAACAAGTTCTCTATATTTACGAACTTCTGTTGCAATACGGCTCTTTTTTGATTTGTTTGCTTGATGAGCAATTTCGTTTGTAACGATTCTCTTTTTTTGTGATTTGATGTTTGCCAATGTCTTTTCTCCTTCAATAATTATGTATTATATTTTAACATAAAATTTTAATTAAAGCAAGAGATTTTTGCTAATTTTTTTTTAAAATATTAAAATTTTTTAAAAATTAAACACATTTCATTTTTGTTGTGAACAAACTTTGGTGTTGTTTTCATAAACTAATGCCGTGAATGATGATAATTGTATTTTGTTTTTTGACAGTGGATTGGGTGGGCTTAGTTTGTTTTTAGAAGCAAAAAAATTGTTAAAAAAACAAAAATTTGTGTATGTTGCTGATTTTTTGAACAGCCCTTATGGCACAAAAAGCAAAAAACAAATAAAAAATCTTGTTTTAAGCAATTTAATTCAATTTTGCGAAGAGTTTTCGCCTAAATGTTTGGTTTTGGCATGCAACACAGCAACTGCAGTTGCTGTGGATTTTGTAAGAAAAACTTTTAAAAACATTGTTGTTATTGGAACAGAACCAGCCATTTTGCCTGCATTAAGGGCAGGATTTAAAAAAATTTTGGTGCTTTGCACTCATGCGACAAAAGAACATAACAAACTTTTAAGAAACTACAAAAACAATCAAAAATTAATTTTTTACTGTCCAAACAAACTTGCAGGGCTTGTGGATGAAAATTTTTTGAATAAGGAAAAATTAATGCCATACATTTCTAAAATTTTATCAAAATTTAAGGGAAAAGTGGATGCCGTTGTTCTTGGATGCACGCATTATGTGCTTGTGAAAGAGCAAATAAGGAAAGTTTTAGATGTGCCAATGTTTGATGGAAATGAAGCAATAGCAAAGCAAATAGCAAAAAATGTAAAAAAGAGCAACAGTAAATCATCAAAAACTGTTTTTGTGGCTACAGATGAAAACAAACAAAAATATTTGGAACAAGTTGGAAATTTTTTGTTAAAAGATGTTTAATCAAAAAGGAGTGAAAGATGTGTGGTTTAGTTGGCTATGTTGGTGAAGGTTTGGCTGTTCAAACATGTTTTGACATGTTGCAAAAATTAGAATATCGTGGTTATGATTCTGCTGGAATTTGTTTTGAAAACAAAGGAAGGCAAAAAATTAAAAAGTGCGAAGGTTTTTTAGAGGCTTTAAAACAAAAATTGGATTTGAGTGCTGTGTCTAATTGTGCCATAGGGCACACACGTTGGGCAACACATGGAAAAGCAAACGAGCAAAATGCTCATCCGCAAGTTAGTCAAAATGGATGCATAAAAGTGGTTCATAATGGAATTATTGAAAATTTTGAAACACTAAAAAAAGAACTTTATGGTTTTAGCTTTTCATCACAAACAGACACTGAAGTTGTGGCTATGTTGTTACAAAAACACATTGAAAGTAACACAAAACAAGGCATTTTGAAGGCTTTTTCTGCAGTTTGCAAAAAACTAAAAGGCTCTTTTGCATTGGCTGTCATGGTTGAAGGGTTAAATGATTGTGTGTTTTTTGCAAAAAAATCAAGCCCACTTGTAATTGGGCTGGGAAACAATTTTAATCTTTTGGCAAGTGATTCGTTGGCAATTTCAAATTACACAAACAAGGTTGTGTTTTTAAAAGATTGTGAAATGGGCTTTATTGAAAAAAACAATTTGGCTGTTTTTAATTTTAATTTGGTAAAGAAAAAATATGAGCCAACAACAATAAGTGCTAATTGTTTTCAAACTCAAAAAGGGAATTTTTCAAGTTTTATGGAAAAAGAAATTTGGCAAGCAAGTAAAACCATTGAAAACACGTTAAGTTATTTAAAAGCAGACGAAAAGCTTAAAAAGGTTTTAGACAGCAAATTAAATAATTTAAAAAACATACATATTGTGGCATGTGGAACGGCACTTCACGCAGGCATGGTGTTTAAATATCTTTTGGAACGTGATTGCAGGCTAAGTGTTTTTTTGGATTGTGCAAGTGAATTTAGATACAAAAATCCAATTTTAGATAAAAACAGTTTATGCTTTTTTGTTAGTCAAAGTGGAGAAACGGCCGACACATTAGCAAGCCTTAAGCTTGCAAAATCACAAAAAGCTTTTTGTGTTGCGATAACAAATTCTTTTCAAAGTTCAATAACAAGAATGGCTAACATTTCTGTTTACACAAAAGCAGGACAAGAAATTGCTGTTGCATCAACAAAAGCTTTTTTTGGGCAATTGTCTGCAATTTGTTTTTTACACACATTAGTTTGTAAGCACTTTAACATAAAACCAAGTTTCTCGGTTGATGAACTAAACAAAATTTCAAAAAAATTAGAAGAATTTTCTGTTGAAAAAGATTTACAAAGCTTAGTTCCAATTTTGTGTCAAAAGCAAAGTTTGTTTTTTGTTGGGCGCGGGTTAGACTTTTTGCTGTCGCTGGAAGGGGCATTGAAGTTAAAAGAAATCACATACATTCATTGTGAGGCTTTTGCTGGGGGAGAACTTAAGCATGGAAGTTTGTCTCTTTTAGACGAAAATTCAGTTGTTATTGTTTTGATTACTCAAAAAAAATTAAAACAAAAAATGCTTTCAAACCTAAATGAAATAAAGTCTCGCGGAGCCAAAGTTTTGTTAATTTCACAGTTTGTTGATTTAAAAAACAATGCAAATTTCTTTTTAAAACTTCCCAAAACAAAAGATGTTTTAATGCCTTTTTATGTGACAAAAGCATTGCAACAAATGGCCTTTTTTTGTGCTAAACACAAAAAAATTAATCCAGACAAACCAAGAAATTTGGCAAAAAGTGTAACAGTTGAATAAAGTGAGTAGTATAATCACATTTTACGCATAGTTAGGAAAGTGATGATACAAAAAACGTTATCAAAACAACAAAAATGGGGGAGTTTTAAATATTCTTTTAAATTTTTAATTTTTTAGGTCAAAAATAATTGTTATTTTTTTTGTGTTGTAGTATAATTAACCATGTAAAAGAAAAACTTTTCTTAAGGAAGGTGGTTTGATGTATCAAAACAATGGTTTTACTCAAATGGTTCAATATGCGCTACAAAATGCCGGAGAACTTGCAACACAAAGTGGACAAAATCAAATTGGCACAGAACATTTGCTTTTTGGAATTGTTTCTATGGATGAATGTTTGTCTTCAAGGCTTTTGGAAAAATATGGTGTAAATCAACACACTTTTTTGCAGGTTTATGACGAAAAGTTTAAGAAAGCACAAAGCTTAAATGCAAAGCAAATAGAACTTTCTCCAAGAGTGAAAGAAGTTTTGCGCAACGCAAAAAACATTGCAAACACACTAGGACATGATTTTATTGGCACAGAGCATGTTATGTTTTCACTTTTAAGTTCAGACAGCACAGCAACAACACTTTTAAGTGATGGATTTAACATTAATTTGGTAAATCTTAGAGAAGATCTTTTGCAAGTGTTAAAAGAAGGTGTGGCTGCTGGTGGTGTTGAAGAAGACATCATAAGCCTTGAGCGTGACGATCAGCAAAACAGCTGCCTTCCAAAAAAACTTTTGGCTTTGGGAATGGATTTAACACAAAAAGCACGAGAACACAAAATTGACCCAGTGATAGGAAGAGAAGAAGAAATAGAACGAGTTATTGAAATTTTGTGCAGAAAAACAAAAAACAACCCCGTTCTTATTGGTGAAGCTGGAGTTGGTAAAAGCGCTGTTATTGAAGGACTTGCAAATGCAATTGTTGAAAACAGAGTGCCACAAATTTTAAGAGACAAAATTTTGTTTTCGCTGGACATAGCTTCTTTAATGGCTGGAACAAAATATCGTGGAAGCATGGAAGAAAAACTTAAAGATGCTATAGAAGAAATCACAAAACAAGGTAACATTATTGTTTTTATTGATGAACTTCACACACTTATGCAGGCTGGTGGCGAAAAGGGAGAAGTTAGCCCTGCTGATATGTTAAAACCTTATCTTGCTCGTGGACAACTTCAAACAATTGGAGCAACAACAACTGAAGAGTATCAAAAGTTTATTGAAAAAGACAAAGCCATGGAACGTCGTTTTCAACCAATTGTGGTAAATCCGCCTAGTGTTGAACAAACAATTGAAATACTAAAAGGCCTAAGGGACAGTTATGAAGCTTTTCATCAAGTAAAAATAACAGATGAAGCAATAGTTGCTGCAGCAAATTTAAGTGACAGATATATTATGGATCGAAGTTTGCCCGACAAAGCCATTGACCTTATTGATGAAGCAAGTGCAAGAAAAAAAGTTAAGGGCATGACAACACCGCTTCCATTAAAACAAAAAGAACAAGAACTTGAAGCATTAGAACAAAGCAAAAAAGAAGCAATTATTGCACAAAACTTTGAAAAAGCTGCTGCGATAAGAGATCAAATTAACTCAGTTTCTTTGGCAATTGAAGAGATGAAGCGAAAATTTGAATCAGAAAAAAGCACGAGTGCTGTTTCTATTGGGTTTGATGACATCGCTTTGGTTGTAAGTGCTTGGACGCGCATTCCGGTGTCAAAACTTTCAACATCAGAAAAAGAAAAGCTTTTAGATCTTGAAAATGTTTTGCACAAACGAGTTATTGGTCAAGATGATGCTGTTGTTGCTGTTTCAAAAGCAATTCGTAGAGCAAGAGCAGGATTAAAAGACCCAAACCGTCCTATTGGAACCTTTTTGTTTGTTGGGCCAACAGGAGTGGGAAAAACAGAACTTTCAAAAGCATTGGCAGGAGCGTTGTTTGATGATGACACACACATTATTCGTCTAGACATGAGTGAATACATGGAAGCGCATTCAGTCAGCAAAATCATTGGTTCACCACCAGGTTATGTTGGGCATGAAGATGCGGGACAATTAACAGAACAAATTAGAAGAAAGCCATACTCAGTTGTTTTGTTTGATGAAATTGAAAAAGCGCATCCAGATGTGTTTAACATATTGCTACAAATTCTTGATGACGGCAGGCTTACAGACAGCCATGGCAGAGTGGTAAGCTTTAAGCATTCAATTATTATTATGACCAGTAACGCAGGTGTTAGTGATGTGGCTTATAAAAAAAATAGGGAAGACTACAGCAAAGCAAGCCCTGAAGAACAGCATGAATTAGATGAAAAGGCAGCATCAATACTTCTGTCTGCCATAAAATTAAAGTTTAGGCCAGAGTTTTTAAACAGAATAGACAGCATTGTTGTGTTTAAAACTTTAAGCAAAATGGAACTTGCCAAAGTTGCAAAAATTTTAATAACAAAGCTTTCAAACAAACTTAAAGACCAAAACATTGAAATAAAATTAACAGAAGATGCTTTAAGATATCTTGTTGAACAGGGCTATAATTCAGAATGGGGAGCAAGACCATTAAGGCGTGTTATTGAACAAGAAATTGAAGACAAACTTGCTGATCAAATTTTGCTTGGAAAAATTGAATCAAATTCAAAAGTTATTATTGACCAAAAAGAAGGTAAATTGAAAATAAAGGTGTCAGAAAAAAAATAATTTTGTTGGGTGCGGGCAAAATACATGTTTTTTTGTTTGACTTTTTTTAAAAAAAGTGGTATTTTAATAATTGTTAAAGGAGAAGGAAAATGGAAATACAAATTGTATCAAAAAACTATGCAACAAGTGAAAAACTAAAAGGAATTATTGAAAAAAAGATTGAGCGTTTAGACAGATATTTTAGTGAAAACGCAAGCGCAAGAGTTGTTTGTTCAAAAGAAAAAGACATTTGCAAACTTGAACTTACTATTGTTGATGGTGGACTTATGTTTAGAAGTGAAGTGAAATCAGACAACATGTATCAAAACATTGACATGGCACTTCCAAAAGTTGAAAAACAAATTATTAAATATAGCGGAAAACTTAAAGACAAGTTTAAAAACAGACAAGCAATTGAAAATGAAGACTGGATTTACTTTGAGAAAAAAGAGATTGAAGAACCAAAACAAAAAGTTATTAAAACCAAGTCATTGGACATTGTTCCACTTTCTGTAGAAGATGCTGAAATGTATCTTGAAAGTTCTGACCACGCTTTTTATGTTTACCTTAATGCGGAAACAGGAAAGGTTAACATAATGTACAAAAGAACTTTTGGTGGTGTTGGAATTATTGAACCAATTTATTAAAAAAAAGACCAAAAATGGTCTTTTTTTGTTATAATTTTTAATTTTTTTGTTAATTTTTTGTCAGAAACACGCAAAATCGTTTGACTTTTGCGCAAAATATTAGTATACTAAAATAAAAAAAGGAGGATGCAATGAAAAAAGAACAAAAAAATTCAAATTCAAAAAAATTTTTTTTAGGCAAATTTAAATTTGTTGCTCTAATTTTCATTGTTCTCCTAAC
>CAMVKM010000039.1 GCA_947168085.1 uncultured Clostridia bacterium
AAAATTATAACAAAAAAGGCTTTTAAAGCCTTTTTTGTTAAATTTTAAGATATTTTTTAAGATATTTTCCTGTAAATGAATTTTTGTTTCTTGCCACCTCTTCTGGTGTGCCGGTTGCAATCACCTGCCCACCACCTTCGCCGCCTTCGGGGCCAAGGTCAATAATGTAGTCGGCGCACTTAATGACATCAAGATTATGTTCAATTACAACAACTGTGTTTCCTTGGTCAACAAGGCTTGTTAACACTTTTAACAGTTTTTTCACATCATACATTGAAAGTCCCGTTGTTGGCTCATCTAAAATGTAAAGAGTTTTGCCTGTGCTGCGTTTAGATAACTCGGTTGCAAGCTTAACTCGTTGTGCTTCTCCGCCAGAAAGTTCGGTTGCAGACTGACCTAAAGTGATGTAGCCAAGACCAACATCACGAATTGATTTGAGTTTTGTTGCAATTGACGGAATGTTTTCAAAAAACTCACAGCCTTCTTCAACGGTCATTGCAAGAACATCGGCAATTGATTTACCTTTGTATTTAACTTGAAGTGTTTCATGATTGTAGCGCTTGCCTTTACAAACTTCACAAGGAACACTGATGTCTGGCAAAAAATACATTTCAATTTCTTTAACTCCAGCACCGTCACAAGCATCACACCTTCCACCTTTAAGGTTAAAACTAAAGCGGCTTGAACTGTAGCCACGAGCTTTTGCGTCTGGCGTCATAGCAAAAAGTTCTCTTATCATTGTAAAAAGACCTGTGTAGGTTGCTGGGTTGCTGCGTGGAGTTTTGCCAATTGGCGATTGGTCAATGTCAATAACCTTATCGAAAATTTCAACATTTTTAATTTTTTTAACTTTTCCAACTTCACAGCCAACAAGCCCCAATTTGTTTGCAACATAAGGATACAAAATTCTGTTCACCAAACTTGATTTTCCACTGCCACTAACACCAGTGACAACCGTGAACAAATGTGCCGGAATTTTTACATCAATGTTTTTTAGGTTGTTTTCAGCCGCACCCACAATTTCAACAAAATCTTTTTCTTTTGGAAGTCTTCTCATTTTGGGAACTTTGATTTGCTCTTCTCCACTTAAAAACTTTCCTGTTATGGAATTTGGATTTGAAATTAAATCATCAACTGTTCCTGTTGCAACAATTTCTCCACCATGAACGCCTGCAAAAGGCCCAACATCAACAATAAAGTCTGCCGAACGAATTGTGTCTTCGTCATGCTCAACAACAATCACGCTGTTGCCTAGATCTCGCAAATTTGTTAGTGTTTTTAAAAGCCTGTCGTTGTCGCGTTGATGAAGGCCAATTGATGGCTCGTCTAAAATATACAAAACACCAACAAGGCCACTTCCAATTTGCGTTGCCAAACGAATGCGTTGAGATTCTCCACCACTAAGAGTTTCAGCAGAACGAGAAAGAGTTAAGTAGTTTAAACCCACGCTTTGCAAAAAGTTGAGTCTGCTCATAATTTCTTTTAAAATGCTTTCTGCAATCATTGCTTTTGTTTTGTTTAGTTTCATGCCAACACCCAAAAAGTGTTTTACAAGGTCATCAACCGACAAATTTGTTACTTCAATTATGTTTTTGCCTTCAATTTTAACTGACAACGCTTTTTCATTAAGCCTGTTTCCGTGACATTTGCTGCAAGTTTTTTCTTTTATCATTTTGCCAATGTCTCGCTTGACGTATTCACTTTCTGATTCAATATAGCGCTTTTTTAGGTTGTTCACAATTCCTTCAAACTTAAAAGAAAATTTGTTGCCACGATGAGAGTAGATGTCATATTTTTGATCACCTGTTCCATAAAGCATGATTTCCTGTTGCTTTTTTGGAAGTTTTTCAAAAGGAGTGTTTAAATCAATGTCATACTCTTTTGCAACTGCTTCAAAAATTTTGTAGACAAAACTATATTCATCACCTTTAAAACCACCTACTGAGAGTGCACCTTGCCTAATTGACAAGTGTTTGTTTGGAATTGCAAGGTTTAGGTCAATCTCTTCGGTGTAGCCAATTCCTGAGCAGTTTTCACAAGCGCCAAATGGAGCATTAAAGGAAAACAGCCTTGGAGTTATTTCTTCAAGTGAATAACCACAAATTGGACAAGCATAGTTTGTTGAAAAAAGTTCTTCTTTGTCTTCTTGTTTTATGATTGCAAGGCCTTCGGCAAGTTTTAATGCAACTTCTAGGCTTTCAGTTAGTCTTGCTTTTATGTCTTCACGAACAACAAGCCTGTCTACAATAACTGAAATTGTGTGTTTTATGTTTTTTTCTAATTCAATTTCTTCATCTAAAGTAAAGAGCTGTCCATCAACAAAAACACGACCAAAACCATCTTTTTTTAAATCTTCAAAAAGTTTTTCAAATCTCCCCTTTTTTCCTCTCACAACAGGAGCTAACACCTGAATTTTTGTTTCTTGTGGATAGTTTAAAATTTTGTCTACAATTTGATCAAGTGGTTGTTTTTCGATTGGCTTGTTGCAGTTTGGACAAAAAGGAGTTCCAATGCGGGCATACAAAAGTCTTAAGTAGTCGTAAATTTCAGTTACTGTTCCAACAGTTGAACGCGGGTTGTGGTTTGTTGTTTTTTGGTCAATACAAATAGTTGGAGAAAGCCCTTCAATGCTTTCAACATCTGGTTTTTGTGCTTGCCCTAAAAACATGCGTGCGTAACTAGACAAACTTTCGATGTATCGGCGTTGACCTTCAGCAAAAATTGTGCCAAAAGCAAGTGAACTTTTGCCACTTCCACTAACACCAGTAAAAACAACCAATTTGTTTCTTGGAATTGTTAAATTTATGTTTTTTAGGTTATTTTCTTTTGCCCCTTTTATGATTATGTCTTGCATAATTTGCTCCTTTTTATTTCAGTTTTTTTCTAAGTTCTATGATTTTGTCTCTTAATGAAATTGCACGTTCAAAATCAAGATTGTTTGATGCAATTTTCATGAGTGAACTTAGTTTTTCAATTTCTTTTGGAATATCTTTTACTGGCACTTTGCCACTTTCAACCTTTTTGCTGATTTCTAGGCCATTTTGAATTGGTTTTGTGATTGTTTGTGGTGTGATTCCGTGTTTTTGGTTGAATTCTTCTTGAAGTTTTCTTCTGTTTTGTGTGGTTTCAATAGCGTTTTTCATGGATTTTGTTATGGTGTCTGCAAACATAATAACACGGCCATTTTTGTTTCGAGCTGCTCTTCCTATGGTTTGAATAAGAGCGCCTTCTGAACGAAGAAAACCTTCTTTGTCTGCATCTAAAATGCACACAAGTTCAACTTCAGGCATGTCAAGTCCTTCACGCAAAAGGTTAATGCCAACCAAAACATCAAAATCACCTGCACGCAAGCCATTGATGATTTCAATACGCTCAAGTGTATCAATGTCTGAATGCATATATTTTGCTTTGATTTTGTGTTCAAGAAGATAAGCTGTTAAACTTTCTGCCATTTTTTTTGTTAAAGTTGTAACCAAAACCCGCGCATTACGCTTAATAACCTCTTTTGCTTCATGCATAAGTTGTTCAACTTGGCCTTCAATTTTTTTAACTTCAACAATTGGGTCTAAAAGCCCTGTTGGACGAATGATTTGCTGAACAACTTCGCCAGCTTGAGAAAGCTCATATTGTGATGGAGTTGCTGAAATGTAAATTGTTTGACCAATTTTGTCGTTAAATTCTTCAAAATTTAGTGGTCTGTTGTCAAAAGCTGCTGGAAGCCTAAAACCATAGTCAACCAAACTTGTTTTTCTTGCTTTGTCGCCATTGTACATTGCCCTGATTTGTGGGATTGTTATGTGACTTTCATCAATTAAGGTTATGAAATCAGCTGGAAAATAATCTAACAAAGTGTAAGGCGCTTCACCTGGCTTTCTTCCGTCAAAATAACGGCTGTAGTTTTCAACACCACTGCAATAGCCAATTTCTCGCATCATTTCAATGTCATAACTAACCCTTTGACCAATTCGTTCTGCTTCTAAAAACTTTTGTTGTTCTTCAAAATAGGCAAGTCTTAAATTTTTGTCAATTTCAATTTGTTCTAACGCATCCAGCATTTTTCCTGAGCTTACAGCATAGTGACTTGCTGGATAAATGACTTCGTAGTTTAGTTCTCGAACAATGTTTCCTGTAACTGCTTCAAATTCACAAATCCGCTCTATTTCATCACCCCAAAATTCCACTTTTACTGCCATTTCTGATTGTGAAGATGGAAAAATGTCTAAAATGTCGCCTTTGCTTCTAAAAGTTGAACGCTTGAAATCTGTTTCGTTACGCTCATAATGAATAGACACAAGTTTTTTTATGATGTCTTCTTTTTTAACCTTATCGCCTTTACGCAAAGATATTTGAAGGTTGTAGTATTCATTTGGGTCACCTAAACCATAAATACAAGAAACAGAAGCAACTACAATAACATCACGCCTTGAAAGCAATGAATTTGTTGCAGACGAACGCAGTTTGTCGATATCTTCGTTTACAGACATATCTTTTTCAATGTAGGTGTCAGTTGAAACAATGTAACTTTCAGGTTGATAGTAATCATAGTAAGACACAAAAAATTCAACTCTGTTTTCTGGAAAAAGTTGTTTAAATTCGTTACAAAGTTGAGCAGCCAAAATTTTGTTTGGTGCAATCACCAAAGTTGGTCTGTTCACTTTTTCAATTATGTTAGCCATAGTAAAAGTTTTTCCGCTACCAGTAACACCCAACAAAACCTGACTTTGAAGCCCATTGTTGATGCCTTCAACAAGTTTTGCTATGGCCTTAGGTTGGTCACCAGCTGGCTTGTGATTGCTAACCAATTTAAAATTTGGCATAATGCTCTCCTTTTAATTTTTATATTTTAACACAAATTGCAAAAAAAATCTATAATTCATGTGAATTTTCTGGTTTCTTTTTTGTTTTGTGTAATGTTAACACTTTTCGTTTTTCCAATTCGCTTAAAATTTGCCCAAAAATTTCTTCTTTGGATTTTGATGCATCAAGAATAACAAAACGCTTTGGGTTTCTTTGAGCAATTTCCAAAAATCCAAGTCTAACTTTTTGCTTAAACATTGCTGAGTTTGTTTCCATTCTGTCTTGTTTTTCAACAAACTGTTTGTTGCGTTTTTCTCCAATTTCACCACTCAAATCAAGCAAAAATGTTAAATTGGGCTTACAACCATTTAAAGCAATGTCATTAACTTTTTCGACCAAATCCGCCCCCAAATTGCGCCCATACCCTTGATAAGAAATTGATGAGTCAACAAATCTGTCACAAACAACAATTTTTCCTTGTTTTAATGCTGGTTTTATTAAATTCTCCACCAAAACAGACCTTGATGCTGAAAACAAAAACATTTCAGCAACATCTGTAAGTTCTTTGTTATTATTATCTAAAATAACTTCTCTTATTTTTTCAGAAACTTTTGTACCACCTGGTTCACGAGTGAAAATAGCATCAATATTTTGCTCTTTAAAGTAATTTTTAAGCATTTCAACTTGTGTTCCCTTTCCTGAACCATCAACACCTTCAAAAGTAATAAAAAATCCTGTTCTTATCATTAATCTCTCTCCTTATGAAAAAAGTTAAATATTTTTACAGCATCTGTTTTGTTGATGCCTTTAATTTCTTCCAAATCTTTTAAATCAGCTTTTGAAATGTTTTCTGTTGTTTCAAAAGCATTTAAAAGAAGCTCTTTTTTCTTTGGACCAATTCCATCAATTTCATCAAGTTTTGATTTAACCATGTTTTTGCCCCTCACGCTTCGATGAAATGTTATAGCAAAACGGTGTGCTTCATCTCGAATTCGTTGCAAAAGCTTTAATGCTGTTGTGCTACGATCTAAAATTAGTGGTTCACTTTGAAAAGGAACAAAAACTTCTTCAATTTTTTTGGCTAAACTGATGATTTCAATATCTTTTTCAAGATTAAATTTTTGCAAAATTTCCAAACATGAACTAAGCTGCCCTTTTCCCCCATCAATAACAATTAAATCTGGTTTTTCACAAAAAGATGCTCCATCTTGATTTTTGTAGCGGTTTAGCCTACGCTCTAAAGTTTCTTTTAAACTTGCAAAGTCATCATTTCCAACAACCGTTTTGATTGTGAATTTTCGATAATCGCTTTTCTTTGCCTCTCCATTTTTAAAAACAACCATAGATGCAACTTTGTTTGTTCCTGAAATGTGTGAAATATCATAACATTCCATGCGTTTTGGCAAACTTTTTAATCCAAGCTTTTCTTTTAAAACATGAAGAGCTCCTATTGTGTTGTCATATTTTTGCTTGTCTCTTGAAATGTTTTTTTCAATGTGTTCAACAGCATTTTCTTTTGCCATTTTTAAAAGTTTAAAATTTAAACCCTTTGGATTTGTTATGAATTTTATGTTTTTATCTAAAACTTTTTTAACAAAATCTTCATCTGGCAAATTGTTTGATAGTATTATTTCTTTTGGAATTATTGCGTTTTGATAGTAAGTTAAAACAAAATTTTCAATAACTTCATTTTCTGTAAGGCTTGGATCAATTATTGAAAATGTTTGCATTCCCAAAATTCGTCCATTTCGAAGAGTTAAAACACAAATTGCACTGCTTGAATTGTTTGTCATGTAAGCCACCACATCTTTGTTAATGTGTTTTGGAAGATTTGCAATGCTTTGTGCATCAAGTCTTTGCAGCATTTGCAAAATTTGTCTAACTTCAATTGCCCTTTCAAAATTTTCTGTTTCTGCCAAATTTTTCATTTTTTCTTCCAAACTTTCAAGTGCAAAATTGTAATTACCCTTCAAAAAATCAAGCGCTTTGTCAACAGCCTCTCTGTAACTATTTTTGCTGATTCTTCGAGTGCAAGGCGCTAAGCACAAACCCATTTCATAATTTAAACACTCTCGTTTTTCAGGTTTTAACAGCAAGCGTTTGCATGTTCTTAACTTAAAAAATTTGTTTAAAAACTCCAAAATTGAATTTGCACTAACTCCAGCAAGATATGGGCCAAAATACTTTGCTCCATCTTTTTCAACTTTTCTAGTTACCAAAAAATTTGGATAATCTTGATTTAAATTAACTTTTATATACGGAAAAGTTTTGCTGTCTTTTAGCAAAATGTTGTAAAATGGTTGATTTTTCTTTATTAAATTGTTTTCAAGAGCAAAAGCATCAAGTTCATTTGGCGTAATTATATACTCAAACCAATCAACGTTTTGGGTCATTGCCAAAACTTTTGGTGGTTTTAAGCTTTTGTTAAAGTAAGAGCTAACTCGCCTTTTTAAGTTTTTTGCCTTCCCAACATAAATCACATCACCACTTTTGTCATGCATGATGTAAACGCCACTTTTTTCTGGAATTTCTTCTAATTTTTTCGTTATTTTTTCATTCATACTATGATTATATCATTTTTTTTTTAATTTATCAAGAAAAAGAAGGTAGTAAATTAAATCTACCTAAACAAACAGAAAACATTAATTGTAAACAAAAATAGTGTTTATGAAATTAAAATAAAAAAAATTTGAGAAGGTGTTTGCGACCCAAAAGAGCCTGCTTATCTCAAATTCATAGATATTATACTACATTTTGACAAAAAAGTCAACTAATTTATGACAAAAACTTTTTGGGGAGATAGTAACACCATAAAAAAAGAAAAAATATGTTTCTATAACATATTTTCCTTAACTTCCTGCCCTGTTGGATTTCCAACATATTTGTTTTTTGAAAATGCCAAAATGCAAAGAAAAACTGCACTTAAAAACACCACACCAACAGCAAACCAATTTCCTTTGCCAAAAGCATAAGCAATTTGAGTGTTTAAAACAATCATATCCACAAAAACCCAAATTGCACAAACACAAAAGCAAACAAACAAAATTATTCCAATATAATCAGCCTGTTTTCCAAAAACTTCAAGCAAAGCTGCAAACACAAGCATCAAAATTGAAAAAACAAAAATTTCCCAAAATGCTTTTTTGTTCCACACAAGCAAGCAAAGTGTGTAAAGATTGTAGAAAGGCACAATTGCTTTCCAACCCTTTTCACCTGCCTTTTGAAACAAAACCCACATAGCAACAATGCTAACAATGCAAACAAGAGCGCTAAACACACAACAAATAATAAAAAGCGCTTGATGTGTTTGTATGAAATTTAAAACTAATTCTCTGTAGTCCAAAGTAATTCCCCTTTTCTTTTGTCACTTTATTATATCAAAAAATTGATATCTGTGTCAAGACTAAACCAAAGTAATCATTGCCGCGGCAATAACAATTATGGCAGCATAATAAATTGAAAGGTTTGGATAGTAAAGGTCATGATTTGATTTTTCTTTAAAGTAAATCATTGACAAAATTAAATCACTTGCAAAGAACAACACAAAACCAACAACAAGCAAAATGTTGAACAAACTTGCGCCGTTTAAAATTAAGTTGCTTACACTAAAACAAAGTGATGACGAAAGGGCAAACGAATAAGCCAAAATGCTTAATGTACTTTTGCCGTAGTTAAGTTTCATTGGTTTTTGCATAAAGTAATAACAATGCCAACCAAAAATGGCAAAATTATTGCAAGCGCGCTACTTTTTACAAAAAATGCCATTGCAACGATGAAACAAAAATGTGCACACATAAAAGCAAAACTGCCCATGTTTATAATTGTGTGCTTATCGGATGATGTAATATCAAAAAGTTGAAGCAAAATGTCACCCACAAGGCAACAAACAAGCCCAACAACAAACAATGCCCCCACTGGATGATTGATTAATCCTGTTTGCATTGTTCCATAAAGCGCAAGCGCCACCACACAAACTGATGCAAAAGTTTTTAGCATTATGCTTAAATGTGGTCTTTTTTGACTTCCTTGAAAAATCACAAAACATGAAGCCAAAACAATTGTAATTGCAAGTAAAATATAAAAAGTTGCTTCCATTTTTAACCCCCTAACAAATTATTCTGAAACAAAAACTATGTCTCTAATTTTATATTAACATAAAAAAATGTTTTTAGCAACAAAATAACACAAAAATATTGTTTTTATAACAAAAAAAGCAAGCAAAGTGCCCACTTTTATTATTTTTGTGTCTTTATGTAATTCATCACAAAATTTTGTATATCAATTCCACTTTCAAAAAATGCTTGATAAGATGCATTTGCATTTGCTTCACAAAAAACCAAACCAGTTTTTGCTTGTAAAAAATCTATGCTGCAAAAATGAAGATTTAATGTTTGAGCAAATTTTAAAGCCTGATTTTTTATCTTCTGCGAAACAGCAAAAAACGGCTGACTTGTGCCACCTAAGGACAAATTTGACCTAAAATCTCCATTTTTTGAAATTCTTTTAACTGCGCCAACAACATTGTTTCCAACAACATAAAGCCTTATGTCAAAACCTTTTGAACTTTCAACATACTCTTGAAACAAAAACTCAATGTTTGGATTTTCTTTTTTGATTTTTAAAAATGCTGTTTTAGACTTAACCAAAAAAACATTTTCTCCTTTCATTCCAAAACGATTTTTCATCACAAAAGGAAGAGTCAATTTTTTTGCAATTTCATCAAAAGTTAGATTGCCAAAAAGCGTTTTTGGTTGATTCATTTTTAATCTTGATGCAACAAAATGCGATTCAAGTTTGTCTAAGGTTGTAAGTGCTCCCTTTGTGCTGTTAACAAATTTTGTGCCACAATTTTCTAAAAAACTGCGAATTTGAACATTGTAGCCTCTTGCCATGGCAACATCTGGAAAACTTGTTATAAGTTTTGATTTGTAATATAATTTTTGCGTTTCATTTTCGACTAAAAAACTAAAATATTCAAAAAACAAAATTTTACAATCAATTCCATTTTGTTTTGCCGTTTTTTGCATGGTTTTTGTTACCATGCTGTTTTCATGTTTGTTGCTGTAAATAACCCAAAGTTTCATAATATTTCCCCATTTTTAAAAGAAAAATGCGATTGTTTCAGAGTTTAAAACATTTTCAAATTTGTCTTTTCCAAGTTCCATTATTAAAGTGTGCTGTTCTTGCCCCTTTAAAAAATCCAAGTTTTTTGGATAATAATAATCAATTGTTTCAAACCCCAGTTTTTTGTAAAGTTTTTGTGCAATCACATTTTCTTTGTCCACCCACAAAAACACCTTGTCATGCATTTTAAAAACTTCTTTTAGTCCAAACTTTACAACATTTGTTGCAACCTTTTTTGGTGTGTGTTGAAACGGCTTTTTTGTGTTTACATTTAAAACAAAAAATTTATTTTCCTCGTTATAAAACCTAAAAAGAGCGCAACCAATCATCTCACCTTTTTCAATTGCTATTGCCACAAAATTTTGGCTGTTTTCTTTTAGTGCTGTTTGATAGTAATCAAAAATATCGGTAGCATAATCAAAATTTGAATTTTGTGCCTTTGGAATTTGTTCAAAATAATAAATTTTGTGAATCTCAAATTCATTTAAATCAACTTTTTTTAAAATCATGGCTTCCCCTTTACTTTAAAATTTTTTGATCTTTTATAAAAAAATTTGCACTTTTTAACTCTCCAACTCTAATAAAACAGGTAAGTGATCGCTGTAAGGAAGGTCTATGATTTCACATTTTTTAAGTTTGTCTTTTAATGATTTGCTAACTAATGCATAGTCAATGCGATATCTGTATCCTTTGTGCTCTTTTTCGTTTAAAGATTTGTAACTACGCCAAGAATATTCAGTTTTTGTTGGATTTAAAAATCTAAAAGCATCAATAAAACCAGAATTCAGAATTTCACTAAAAGCTCGTCTTTCTTCTGGTAAAAACACTGATTTATTTTTGCATTCTCTTGGATTTGTTAAATCAATTTCATTATGTGCAATGTTGTAGTCACCAACACAGATAACATCATGATTTTGAGACAAAAATTTAAGATAACTATTTAGAGCTTTAAGATAATCCATCTTAAATTCAAGTCTTGAATTTCCATTTGGAATATAAGCATTAACCACAGCCAAATTGCCAAAAAATGTGGTGGTTGTTCTTCCTTCTTTGTCTTGCCAAAAAACATTCATGTTTTTTAACACTTTGTCTGGCTTAATCTTAGACATTGTAAGAGTTCCAGCATAGCCTGCCACATTTCCACAGTTAAAAGTTGGATGATAATCTTTTAACTTGCTTTCACTTTCAAAAAAACTAATTTGGTTTGTTTGATTAAACATTTCTTTTTTAGCAACTTCTTGATTTGCTCTAACTTCTTGAATACAATAAATGTCTGCATCAAAATCTTTAAACCAATCTAAAATACCATTTTTTTTGCTAGCACGAATGCCATTTATATTGTAACTTACTATTTTCATACATTCATTATAACACATTTAAAACACAATGTCTATTAAAATTTAAGTATTGATAATTTACAAACATTTAAATACAACAAAAAATTCCAATAAAAAAAAGAGCAGACTGCTCTTTCCTGGTGGGAGGTCAGGGATTTACCCACCTT
>CAMVKM010000040.1 GCA_947168085.1 uncultured Clostridia bacterium
AAAACTCTCTTTCGTTTAGGGGTGTAGCCAAGCGGTAAGGCACAAGACTTTGACTCTTGCATGCGTTGGTTCAAATCCAGCCACCCCTGCCAATATGACCCACTAGCTCAGTAGGTAGAGCACTTGACTTTTAATCAAGTTGTCGCGCGTTCGATCCGCGCGTGGGTCACCACTTTAAAAGGGCTAAAAAGCCCATAAATAAAGGGTTTTCAAGATTTTTGAAAGCTCTTTATTTTTTTGTAATTTTGTTCTAAAATACACATTTTTTGGTAAAAAACTGTGTCAAAAACTGTGTCAAAAACTGTGTCAAGTCACAAACAATAAATCACCATAAAGTTCAATCAATTTTTCTTTTGAAATTGAGCGGTCTATGTTGGTGTAAACATCTTGTGTTAAATCCACTTTTTCATGGCCTAACCACTCACTCCTTAATTTGTCTGGAACTCCCATATAATAATAATTTGTTCCAAAAGTGTGTCTAAGTGTGTGAAGTCCACCTTCAATTCCAAGTTCTTCAAGCATTATTTTAAAATTTTTATAAATTCTTTGAATTGAAAGTTGTTGTTTGTTTCCTTGCATAATAAGATTAACCATAGCTGGAGAAAGATCAACCAATCTAAAAACTGGATTGGCTGTTCTTTTTTTCTCACTTTGCACTTTTAATGTGTTGTGCTCCAAATTTATGTTATTTTTGATTGTGTCTGGGTTATATTCATTTTTTCTTATTCCAGTAAAAAGATAAATTAAAATATCACGCTCAATTTTTGTGCCTTTTATCTTTTCAAAAATTTTCTTTTGTTCTTCAAAAGTAAAAGCTTTTCTGATATTGTTTATTTTTCTATCTTTAACAACTGCTTTAATTGGATTAAATTTCAAAACACCAGTATTAACAGCTTGTTGAAAACTTGCATTTAAGTAAAGAACAATAAGTTCTTTTGTTCTGGAAGGGGTAAGTTCATTAAGTTTTGTTTGAATTATTGGCGTTGTGTATTTTTCAAGCTTATTGTTTGGAAAGTGACTTTTAATTTTTTCAATATAAATTGGAATGTTTGATTCTGGTTTCACAAATGGTTGTTTGTAGTTTGTCCACCAAAAATCAAGCCAACTATGCAAAGTAAATTTTGTTTTTGTAAAATCTTGTTCTTTTAATTTTTGTTTCAAGTTTCTAAGTTTAACTTGAATTTGTTTTGTTGTTTTGGCGTATATGGTGTAAATTTGTCCATGTTTTTGAACTCTTGCCATATAGCGCCCATCTTTTCTTAGTGTTACATTTTTCATTTCATCTACTCCTTCAAATTCAATTTGTGGAATAGACGCTTTTTTATATTTTTGACAATGTTCTTTTTCCTTTTTTATTTCTTGTCCTGCTTGAACTGCACTGATAACATCTTGTCTTAATATTGAAAATTTGTTGGCCTGGTCTGTGTAGTTCTGGACATAAGTTAAACATTGTTGTTCTTGGTTAAAAAGTTTTTTAAAAATTCTTCAACTTCTGGTTTCATGATGTTGCTCCTTCAGTTAGTAATGTTGTGGCAAATGTTGAAACTCTAATTTTTTGAAAATCATCCAGTTGCAAAACAAGATTAATTAACATTTGTGTTGCTGTTGATTGTGTTGCCATCCAAATTTCTTTTGCTCGCTCTGGTGTCATGGTTTCTGGCACAAGTGGTCTTTCAATTGGCACAACCTCATTGTTTCCAAGCAGATAGTCAATTGAAACACCAAATAGTGCTGAAAGTTTTTTTAATGTTTCATAATCCGGAATAGATTTGTCTTTTTCCCAGCGACTAACAGATGTTTGAGTAACACCAACTTTCGTTGCTAATTCCTCTTGATTTAAGTTTAATTTTTTTCTAAGTTCTTTATAAACATTCATAATTTATATTCCTCCATAAATAAATTATGAGTTAAAGTCATAAAAAAGTAAATAAAAAAATTAAAAAAATATTAAAATATGCTTGACACTCGTAAATTTAAGTGATACAATTTAAAAAAATATGCGTAATGCGTTTAAAAGGAGTTTTAAATTATGCAGAATACACTTAAAGTTATGCGTGTTAAAAAAAACTATACTCAAACTAAGTTGGCTCAATTGGTTGGTATAGATCAAACGACCGTGTCAAAGTATGAAAAACAACAAATTAAACCAAGTCTTGACAAAGTAAAAAAACTTGCGGAAGTTCTTGATGTTGATGTATCTGTGATTTTGGCTTGCTTTTATGGTGAACCAAAAGAAATTGAAATTTAAAAGGAGCAAGAAATGAAAAATGATTTTTTTAAAACACAAATGTGGTTTTTGGCTGGAATTATTGTGAGTTTTCTAGGTATTGTGTTGCTTTGTTGGGGAGCTAATGACCATAATGACACAATTATAGTTGTGGGAATGTTTTTCTCAAGCTTTGGAATGCTTGCTCAAGTTTTTAGTGTTTTATTTGTTGATGTGTTTGAAGAAAGACACAAAACACAAGACCATGATTTAGATTATAAAATTGAAAGAACTCGAACAGTTTTGTGTGAATATCAACAAGAAAACAGAGCGGAAATTGCAAAGCTAAAACAACAAATTGAAGAATTAAAGGAGAATATAAAAAATGATAGATCCAAAAATTAAAAATAATTTGATAGAAACAATTTCAAAACAGTGCACAAAGTTAGCGAAAGAAAACAAAACATTAAAAGCAATGCTTGCAAGCTGTGGAATTAATTGTGCAAGCTGTGCTTTTTGTGGGTGGTGCAACTTTACATACACAGAAAAACAAGACATAGAACATGTTGTTTGCACAAAATGGCAACAAAAAACAATAAAGAAGGTAAATAAAATTGAATCTAAAACAAATTAGAATAGAACAAGGCTACACACAAAAACAAGTGGCAGAAGTTATTGGAATTAACAGACCTTTATATGTGAATATAGAAAATGGTTTTATATTGCCAACACCAAAAGTTGCTGAAAATTTGTGTAATTTATTTCAAACAAAGATTGAAAAACTTTTTGAAAAAGAAGATTTGTGTTTTAAAATAAAAAAAGAAAAATGTATACATGGTCAAAATAATGTGTATACACTTCAAAAAACAAAATCTCGAGTAAACACTTATCATTACCATGTTAGGCTCGAAAAAGAAAAATTTCCACTTTTAGAAAAAAACAAACTTAAAGAACTGGGTTTTAACAAAAACGCAGATTTTTTGTTGTGGGCATATAAAAAGCTACAAAAAAAGAGCCAAGCTCAAAAAGCTTAGCTCAAAAAAAATAGAAGGTGAACTTTTTTGCAAGTTCGCCTCTCATTGTATCACAAAATTTCAAAAAGTCAATACCAGGAGGCAAAATTATGGAAAAAAGATTTTATTGGTTAAAACTGAATCAGAATTTTTTTAACGAGGATAAAATAGACGTTTTAATGAGTCAGAAAGGTGGCTCAAACTATGTTGTACTATATCAAATGCTTTGTTTAAAATCAATTAATAACAATGGAAATCTTGGGACAATGTTTGGTGATGTTCTTGTTCCTTATGATGTGGACAAAATTGTTCGTGATTGTAAATACTTTTCGAAAGACACTGTTCTTGTGGCTTTGGACTATTTCAAAAAGCTTGGACTTGTGTTTGAAGAAGATAACAAAGTTTTAAGAATCGCAAACTTTGAAAACATTGTTGGGAGTGAAGTTCCAAGCGCTCATAGAGTAAGAGAACATAGAGCAAGACAAAAAGCGTTACAATGTAACAAAAATGTAACGCTGGATGTAACGGAGAGAAAGAGAAAAGAGAAAGAGTTAGAGTTAGAGATAGATAACTATAAACCTAACTTGGGAGAAAAAAATAATAACGCACACGCGCGAGAAAAGCAAGATTTCTCTCTCCCACAACAAAAATTTCAAGAAAAATTTCCTGAAAAAGCTATATCAATTGCTCTAGAGTTTGACCAAAATTTAGACATGGACGAACTAATTAAAGCAATAAAACAAAGTGAGTTTTTAAAAACAGCCACCAACTTAAAATTTGATTGGTGTATTGAGCATTACAAACAAATTGTGAATGGAGATTATAAAGATTTTAAAAAACAAGATTCTGCTGTTATTCATTCCAGGCATTACACAGAAGAAGAAATGCAAAGTCTTATTACACCAATTGATGATATAGAAATTTAACGGGAGAAAAAATGAGCCAAAAAAATAGAGTGTTGTATATGGCTGTTACAGCTGATGAGCTAGAACTGCCTTTATGTGTGTTTGATTCAATCCAAGAACTGGCAAACTGGGCAGAAAAACCATACAGAAAAATTTACAAAGCAATTCAAGAACATTTACTTGATATTGATAACAACTGTTTTTACATAAAAACAAAAGTTCCACAAAAGTCACAAATTAATATAAAAATTACAGTTTATTTTTAACTTTTCAACAACTTTTTTGCAAAATTATTGGATTTTCTCAAAAAAGCATTAAAAAAGTGCTAATTTTTATTAAAAAAACAAAAATTTTTTTAAAAAACAAAATTTTTTTAAGTTTTTTGAAAATTTTTCAGTATTTTTTATAAAAAAATACGAAAAAATTTCAATTTTAACAACTTTGTTTTGGTTTTTCCCTATACGGAAATCGTGTGTTATAATACTCCGCGAAAGGAGGTGCGCGCGTATGGCAAAGAAAACTGCTAAAAAATCAGTTGGCAAAAAAATCTTTATTGTTTTTGCTGTGATTTTTATTGTGGCAATTGTTTATTGTGGAGTTTGCGGCGGATTTGCTCTTGCAAAAGGCACAACTTGGGTTAGTGAATTTTTAAGCATTTGCGGAGCAATCAACAACACAGCTGTTGCTGCTACACCTGCAACTGAAGCTGTTATTGGACTTGGGTTGTAAAGCTAAATAATGCAAAATGACATTATTTTTAAAAAATCTGATTAAAAGGAGAAAATTTAGTGCTTGAGAATTATCTTTTGGGATGTGTAATTGGCCTTGCTGTTGGTTTAATCTTCTGTATTGTTGTTCACTTTACTTTGTTTAAAAAAGTGCGCGCCAGCAAAATAGTTTGGTTTTACATTACTATGTTTGTGATTTTTGCCTTTACCGGTTTTTCAATTTTTGGCACACAGTTTAAAAATAATCCAGAAGTTGACACAGTTACACCACAAGAACTTATGCAAGATTTAACTAACACTGTTTCTGATAACTGGAAAAACACAAATGGTGGTTTCACTTTTAATCAGATTCAACAAACACAACAAGACAGTGAAGCGCCAACAGTTGAAGATCAAATCATTGATTTAACTTGTTATGATTTTGGAAGTTACATTGTTTTTAGTTATAAAGATGGTGATGTTTATCAAAATGCACTTTTTTACCAATCTAACACAGGTTTAATTTTGGATGGTATGATTAATATGAGTGCTTTTATGCATGTTGCAGGAAGTTTTTTTTGGGATTTTAACTATTGGTATGATTTAGATAGTTTTAAATGGCTTAATTATAAAGACAAGGAACCTTTTTATGCCGAAATGCAAATTTTTGAATTTGGTTTTGTAAAAACTGATATTTATGATGATCTATGCTCCATCTCTAGACGCTCCGTAAAATTTCTTAATAGAGATAGTCCATCTGTTCCTTGGTCACCCAATGAAGGAAACAATTATGCACTTCGTCAATTGCCACTTTTAACAGGTCGTAACATAACAGACAATTTTATTAAGTTTGGAGAAGTTGAGTTAATTGGAGCGGCTGATGTTGGTTATAATAAGATTAACAGTTTTTACAATTACCTATATGAACAAATTAAAGGTCAAGACTATGATACAATAAAAACAATTGACGCAACAAATTGTTTGTGTTTGCCAATTCCATTGGAAGAACAAACAAACTACCCAATTAGTGCAAGCAAAAAAGCTGATTATGCAGACGCTGATTATTATGGAGTTTATAAGTGTGACATTGCAATAAAATTAACATTCAAAAAAGGAAATAACCTTTTTGGACCAAACGTAAGAAATGAAGATTATATAGAAACACTTAAAAACGATCCAGACAGAGCCCAAGATGTTGTTGTTGAAGAAATTTCTCCAAAAACAGCTTATTCTAGTGTGTCACTAAACTTTATTGACACTGCTTCAAGCAACTTAACAAACATTGATTTAATTACACATCCTGTTAAAATAACATTTACAGACGAAAACAGTCAAACAAAACAAGTTTTGATAAACTCAACAAACAAGCTTAATGGCATGGACATTTTGCTTACAAAGAACACAAATTACACTTATTTAATTGAAAGTGATAATCTTGTTTTTGAAACTTACCATGGCTCATTTAGAATCACAGAAAACTCAACAAGCTTGAGATTTAATTATTATTACTTAGACAATTATATCATTGTTTCCGTTGGCCTTCATGCTGTAGGCAATGTTGACACTACACAAATTGACTTAGTTGCAAATCCAGTAAGAATTGTTTTAAGTAATGCTAGCCACACATATCAATTTGAATTTGTTTCAAATTCTGATTTAAATGCTTACAAAACAACACTTGTTGAACTTGGAATTTATAATTACACAATCCTTTCAAATCAACTTATTTTTGCAAGTGATTCTGGAACATTAACAATTACACAAACAGACAGAACAATGTTGTTTAACTATACTTTACCAAGTCAACATAACACAATTTATATTGATACTGGTGTGTTCTATTCTAACCTTGATTATTCTCATGATTGTATTTTTATTGTTGAAGGTTATATGGACACCATAATTAACTTTGTGGGCAGCTCAAATGTTGAAGTAAATTTATATATCTATGATGAACAAGCAAGAATAATTTATTCTGCTAGTGATAGTTATGTAGGTGGAGATTTTATGCTTAACATTGATTCGATTAGAAATAATTTAAATTATGGCAATACATATCAATGGGGATTAAGTTTTGTCTTTGATTATGATAGTCAAATTATTTTTGATTCACATGATTATGATTTGCAATATCTAAGCAGTTATTGGAGTAATAATAATCTGATGTTTTCTGTAACAAACGTAAGAATTTATTAATTTTTTAAGGAGAAAATTTTATGAAAAATAAATCAAAAGGAATCTTAATTGGAATTGCTGGTTCTGTTATTGTTGCAGGTGCAGCTTTTACAGCCACATCACTTGGCGTTAATGGCATACATTCAAACATTCAACCAGAACAAGGACAAGAACAGCTTACTCCAGCAAAAACAAACATTTCAAGTTTGATTTTTAATGATATTCCAGACCAGGAATATACAGGTCAAGCAATAACACCAGCTGTTATTGTTTTGGATGGACAAAACCAGCTTGAACTAAATGAAGATTTTAGTCTAGAATATTCAAAAAACACTGCAATTGGTATTGCAGACATTTTAATTACTGGTAAAAATGACTATGAAGGAGAAAAAACAATTCACTTTAACATAGTTAAACAAGCAAACTCTTGGCTTGTTAATCCTGACGCAGCCACACTTAGTGCAGGAACACCAAAATATGGAACACCTCAAGTGTTTGTAAAACAGGCAGGCGCAGCTGACTCAACATATATTGCTCTCGAATATGACACAGAAGAAGAACAATGGTGGCCAGCGCCTGAAGATGAAGAAGCTTTAGCTCAATATTATTATGGTGGACAAGCTATCACTGTAAAAGTTGTTGTTGCTGAAGGTGAAACATTTACTGGCCTTGAAAAAGTTATCAACTTTACAATTCCACATGATGTAGTTGTTGAAGATATTCCAGACCAGGAATATACAGGTCAAGCAATAACACCATTTATTGTGGTTTGGGATGTGGACATAGAACAAATGTTGGAAGAAGATGTTGATTACACTGTGGAATACTCAGACAACGAAAACATTGGTGTTGCAACAGTTGACATCACCTTTATTGGTGAATATGCAGATGTTGAAACAATTACACAAAACTTTGAAATCATAAAAGCAACAAATATTTGGCAAACTGAACCAAATGTGTCATTTTATAGTTATGATATGTCTCTAAATATTTATGATGGTTATGCACTTTATGGTCAAGCAAAAAACTATCTTAAATACCCAAACACTGATGAGTTTGTGGAAATTTCATCAAGTTATATTAGTAATTTACCAGCTGGAGAATATGTGTTTAAATCTGTTATTGAAGAAGGTGAAACTTATTTAGGATTAACCTACATGGACACCTTTGAGATAGAAAAACAACAAAACAGTTGGATGTCTAACTATATTATGTCTGGTTATGATAATGACGGAACAATCGAATGTAATGTAGACGCATATTTTGGAACACCTGAAATTTACTATAAAAAACAAAGCTCTGACGTGTGGATTAAAGCCAACTCAAACACAATAACTGTTTCAGAAAGTGGAACTTATGACGTAAAAGCTATTGTTGAAGAAAGTGATTCATACACAGGATTGAATTACACAACAACTGTTACAGTTACAGTTTATTATAATTATGAGTTTGTTTCTGATGGACAAACATTCATGAGTGGCCGCGGAAACAGCGTTAGTCTTTCACAAGAACCTACAAAAAGCGGTTATGTGTTCATTGGTTGGTCAACAGTTGAAGATGACGAATCATTTATTGTAACTGGAACATATACTCTTGAACAAGACACAATTTTTTATGCTATTTTTAAAGAACCTTTAGATTTTACTTTTGATGGTTCAAAAGTCATGTCTTATACGGGTTCTGATACTGCTGTAGTTATTCCAGCAAGTTATAGCACAATAACAAAAAATGGAACAACTTATTATGTTGAAGGCAATGACACACAAGTTTCTATGATTGGAGATGGTGAGTTAGCAGGTGCGGTCTTTATGGACAACACCAATTTAGTTAGTGTTGAAATTCCAACAAGTGTTACAACAATTAATAGACGTGCTTTCCTAAGATGTACCAATTTAGAAACCGTGACTGGACTTGATAATGTTTCATTAATCAACCACGACGCATTTGGCGGCTGTTCTAGTTTGGTGTCAATTGGTAATGTTGATAATGTAAGAACTATTGATCAGAGGGCTTTTCAAGACTGCACAGCTTTAGAAACAATTAGTTTGCCTAATGTAACTCAGATTAATTCAGATGCGTTTTCAGGTTGCACAGCTTTAGAAACAATTAGTTTGCCTAATGTAACAACAATTGACAATAAGGCGTTTTTTGGTTGCACAGCTTTAAAAACATTGATAGTTAGTGATAAATTAACATCATTTTCTACATATGGTAACAGTTTTGGAAACAACTCAGCATTTGAAGCAATTTACATTTATGGTGATAATGTAGCAAACATTTCCTACTTTTCACAAATTCCAAATGGCTCAACAATTTATGTAAAAGACACTCTTGTTTCAACATATCAAACAACTTACGCTACTGAAATTGCTAATGGAAACTATACAATTGCAGCCATAACTCCCAGTTCAGAATAATCCAACATCTGCTTATAGTGTTGGAGAAGATTTTCTAGTTTCCTTTGACACTTGCATGCCTCAAGGTGGTTCAAGTGGATGTCTTTACTATATTGTAAATGATGGTAACGACACGAACGCACAATATGTTACAAGTTTGTTTGGATTATCACCAGAATTTTTAAATAACATTCAAATTCAAGTTAATTTTTATGATGATGTAAATGGTTCTGGAAACCTAATTAATAGTTTTTCTGATAATTTACAACTACATATTTACAATGGTTCTTCTTTTAGATCTTTTGGAATTGTTAATTCTTATGATTTGAATTTAATAAAAAGTGGTAAACTTTCACTTTCTTGTGGAAATATTGTTTATTCAACTATGCTTACATCAGCTGACTTGTCAGGGCTTTTGGATGGTTATTATATTGGTTTTGATTTTCTAATGCCTTATTGCATTAAAACTTTTACGCGTGAATCTTAATTTATAACAAAACTATTACAACTTTTAATAGTTTTTAAACAAAGTTTTTATAGGGTATCTTTAAAAACCCTATTCCACTAAGATCAAACAAAAGGAGTAACAAAATGAAGTTTGTAATTTGGATTTTAGGTGTTGTTTGTGGCGTGATTCTTTGGTGGGGATTAACAGCAATTCCAGCTGTGAATAACTTTAACAACAACACACATGGAGCAATATCAGAACTAGCTCAACCACAACCACAGGAAGAAACAGAAGAAACAGGACAAGTTGAAACAACACTTGTTCTTAGGGCTTTAAACGAATAAAGCCCAAATAATAACAAAAGGAGAAAATAACATGGCAGTTAAACACAAAAAAAACACAAGCGTAACAAAAGTGCATTCAGCAAAGAAACGTTGTCCAACAAAAAGAAAAGCTGTTAAAAAAGTTGTTAAACGCAAGGCAACAAAAAAACAAGCTCCACTTCGAAGGATTATAAAAGTTCCAGCAAACAGCACTGTTGTTATTGAGCTCTAATCTTTATTGAGAGCGAAAACCAAAAAGCCAATGAAGATTAGTTCATTGGTTTTTTTGAAAAAAAGGCAAAAAATCATTTTTAGGCCAGGTTTGAAGAAATTTTGAAAATTGCAACTAAAAAATAATTATATATCTTTAGATATATAAAATTCCGCCGCTTGGAGGCCACTTTGGAAAAAATTTATATTTATATACTTGTTGGAGCTGCAGCTTTATTTATCTCAATTTTATTGGCTTTAATTATTGCTCATTGGTATAAAGCAAGCTATGATGATAGAAAGAAGAAACGCGAAGCGAAACAACTTGAAAAGCAAAAATGGAAATATGCTCATATTGTGAATGGCAACCCACTTTTGGAGCGTATTATTGCCAGTAGATTCATTGTTATT
>CAMVKM010000041.1 GCA_947168085.1 uncultured Clostridia bacterium
AATCCTAATCAACATGGGCACAAACTTTTTCTTGGGTTCAATTTCATTTGTTTCAAATTCAATTGCATCCGTTTTGCTAATTGCTCTTGCCATGGACTACTCTATTGTTCTTGTAAACCGGTTTAGAGAAGAACGAGAAAAAAACGAAAATGTTTTTGATGCCATGAAGGCGGCAATTAATGGCAGCATTGTAACAATTGTTGCAAGTGGTTGCACAGTTATGGCTGGACTTATTTCACTTGTTTTTATGGACTATCGCATTGGAATGGACATGGGGCTTGTTCTTACCAAAGGTGTTTTCATTTCACTTTTGGCTGTTGTGTTTTTGATGCCAGCAGTTCTACTTTTGTTTGCAAAACTAATTCAAAAAACCGAGCACAAAAACTTTTTAAGGGGATTAACAAAAATTGGAACTTTTGCCAAAAAAACAAGATTTGTTTTTCCAATTGTGTTTTTGTGCCTGATTTGTGGTGCATTTGCAATTCAAAGCCAAATGCTTTCATTTGATTATGCAGCAAAATTTAACAAAAGCGGAAACCCAGTTTATGAAAACGAACAAGCCGTAAAAGAAATTTTTGGCGAGCAAAATGCCTTGGTTGTTATTTTTAAAACCAAAGATGGAAAAACTGTGACAATGAGCGATGCAGCTCAACTTGAACTTTTTGATAGAATTAAAAACATTGAAGTTGAAGTTGATGGCGAAAAAATTAAACCAATCAACGCAGATTCAAGCTTTTTAACAAGCGGCGATTATGTTGACCTTTCGCTAATTGGAAAAACAGAACCACTTTACATAACTTTGGGAACTTTTGTTGATGAAGCCTACATGGCAGAAAACTTTGGCCTTCCTGAAGCCGAAGCTGTGGATGCACAAATTCATCCAATCATGATACAGCAAATTGGTGAAAAGTATGGTTATGCAACCGAAAGCAACAACAGCATCACTGTCTACAACGCAATTAAATTTGCAGGAAATGAACAAGACAGAACAAACCTTTTGCAAGCAATTGAAAACAGACTTGCAATTTTGGAAAGTTTGGGGATGATTGACTCCACACAACATTTGGTTCTTTTGTTTACCTACGGCGAAATGATTAATTTTGTTGCTGAAAGCGCTCCGCTTGAACAGCAAGCCGAAGATGTTTACTTTTCAAAAGACAAAACCACAACACGAATGATTTTTAACATTAATGCAGACACTTCTAGCCCAGTTGCCATCAGCACTATTAATGCTCTTCACAAAATATTTAATGATTACTACACCAATCAACAATTTTTTGTTGTAAACAACACACAAAACATTATTGAAACCGACCAGGTGTTTAAAACTGATAGACTTAAAGTTGAGTTAATTTCAGCCCTTGCAATACTTTTAATTTGTTTAATTTCATTTAGAAGTGTTTCACTGCCTGTTATTTTGGTTCTTATTATTCAAGGTTCAATTTGGATTAACCTTGCGGCAAATGCACTGTTTGGAAACAGCATCTTCTTCATTTGTTATCTTTTGGGAACAGCAATTCAAATGGGTGCAACCATAGACTATGGCATACTTTTGGTGGATCGATACAAAGAGGCGCGGAAAACTCAGGACAAATTCACAGCCATAAAAACCGCCATAGACAAATCGTTTGCAACCATAATTTCAAGTGGAAGCATTTTAACACTGGCTGCATTTACCATTGGACTTTTGTCTTCTGTTCCATTAATTTCTTCAATTGGTTATCTTATTGGTTGTGGCGCACTTTTGGCAAGCCTTACAATTTTGTTTGTTCTTCCGCAAACACTTTTGCTTTTAGACAAACTTGTTGCAAAAACAACACTTAAATCAAACTTTTTGTATGAACCAAAAACATCAAAAGTTGATGAGACAAAAGTTGTGGAAACAACAGCACAAAAACTTGATGATTGTGGAAATGTTGAAAACTTTGAAATTTTGGAAGAAAAAACTGAGTTAAACGAAAATTTGAGTCCACAACAAAAGGACAAACAACAAAACCAAGAAAAAACTTCTGACGAAGAAAAGCCAAAACTAAAAACAAACAAAAAAACGTCAAAAAACAAAAAAAGCAATTCTTCCAAAAAAAGTAAAAATCAAAAAAAGAGTTCAGTTTGAACTCTTTTTTGTTAGCGTAAAAATTCTGCCTCTTTTTCAGTTTTTTGTAAAGCTTGTTTCTCTTTAATTTTTTCTTCCAATTTGTTTTCAGCTTTCATCTTTTTTTGCTTGTAAAAACCAATTATTTCTTCGTTTTCTTTAATCTTTGAATCAATTAAAGCAACCTCTTCGTCTCTTTTTGCTGTCATTTGCTTTTTGTGATTTACTCTGTAATTTAAATAACCTGCCATGGTTCCAAGCCCAAGCAAACAAACAAAAGACGCTACTGGTGGAACAGGTGTTTGGTCACTGTTTGAAACCACTTTTGCAATTAAATTTACTGTTTCAGCACCAAAACCAGCAATTTCTCCACTTAAAGCTCCCTTCAAAACATACAACATTCGTTTTGACCTGAAAACATCTTGAATACCCAATTTTGTTTGATTTTCCAAATCAACAATTGTTTGCAAAACATCAATGTCATTTTCACAATCTTTAATTGCGTGCTCACAATCTTCAATATCTTCGTCCAAAATTTGATTTAACATTTCTTTGTCCACAATTTTAATCTCCTAAAAATTATTATAACACAACAAACATCAAAAGTCAATCCCTCTTTAAAACCACCTTTTGTTAACTAAAAAGAAGCGAAAAAATCGCTTCTTTTTTACTCGTCACCACAAATTTTGTCATAACTGTCTAAAAAGTGGTGATGCTTGCCATTTAGGTCTTTATAAGAAATTATAGTTGCCAAATTCACATTTTCAACACTGCGAAAAATGTTTCCAGCAATTTGATGCTGTTTTGTGCTTAAAGACTTAATCAAATTTTTCATTTGCTTGCGTTTTGATGCAAGTTCATTTTCATTAATATTTTCTTTATAGTTTTCTTCAGTAAATTTGCATGCACATTGCAAAAATTTAAGATTGTTGTAATCACGCCACCTAATTATGTCTTCTTCTCTAATTAAATACATTGGCCTTATAACTTCCATTCCTTTAAAGTTGTTTGAGTGAAGTTTTGGCATCATTGTTTGAACTTGCGCACCATAAAGCATGCCCATTAAAATTGTTTCAACAACATCATCATAGTGATGCCCAAGAGCAATTTTGTTAAAGCCAAGTTCTTTTGCTTTGTTGTAAAGGTGACCTCTTCTCATCCTACAACAAACATAACAAGGTGATTTTTCGATGTGCACAACATTTTCAAAAATGTCTGTTTCAAAAATTGTGATTGGAATGTTAAGTTTTTTTGCGTTTTCTTCAATTAGTTGTCTATTCTCTTTACTATAACCTGGGTCCATAACCAAAAAGCCCACTTCAAATGGAATTTTGTTGTGCCTTTTGATTTCTTGAAAAAGTTTTGCCATGCAAAAACTGTCCTTTCCTCCAGAAATGCAAACAGCAATTTTATCACCTGGCGAAATTAAATCATAAATGTTAATTGCTTTGCAAAAAGGTGTTAAAATTTCTCGGCGAAACTTTTTTTGCAAACTGCTTTCAGCTTTTAAAAAAACACTGTCTTTGTTTTTTGCAAGATATGCCATGTACCCACCATTTAAAACAAGTGCGTGTATGCCGAAATCCAAAAGCTGAACTCTAAATTTTTCGCTTTTTTTGCCGTTTCGGCAAACCAAAACAATTTGCTTTTGTGTTTTAAAAGTTTTTAATTCATCAAACGTCATGTTTAGTGAACCTTCAATGTGTCCAAACTCAAAATTTGGTTTTTCTCGCACATCAACCAAAACATGATTTTTTGTGATTTCTTCAATTTCAATTGTATTTTCCATTACTTAACTCCTAAAAAAAGTATAACACAAAAACAATTTTCTTGCAATATTTTAAACAAAAAAAGAGCAACCTAAAAAGTTGTTCTTTTTGTTTTTAATTTAAAAATTACTCAATTGTGTGTTCATTTAACACTACATTTTCGTCATATGAAAGCGCTGAGGCATCTTCACTTTCAATTGCATCCAAAGCAGAGTAAAGTTCTAGTGTTCCAGCAAGATTAATTGTTGTTTCTTCGTTAATTTCTCCAAATGTTGTAAACTCTTCAATTGCATGTCGTCCATTGCTGTAAAGTGTTGAATCAACAACATTTACAACAATCATATCTGTTGAGTAATGTGTGTCGGTGTCAACAACAAGTGCACTTCCTGTTCCGCGATAATCTCCTGTGCATTGAACTGGTTCGTGATTAATGCTTGCTGCTGCATAGATGTTACACCCATCAAAAGAAATTTCTCCACCTTTAACATAAACACCAGTGCCACCATAGAACAAACAATTTGAAAAGTCATAAATTGCATAACCTGGAGCATAAAGTCCGGCAAGACCAAACTCGTCGTTTTCTTCTTCCAACACTTTGTCAATGCTTCTAAATGTGCAGTTGGTTGCAGTGATTGTTAATGAATACATGTCGGCTTGAACAAATTTGTCGCAAGTTGCAAGTCCTGTTTGTTTGCCCTTTACAACAATTCCATTAAGCACAACTTGCATTGTGCAAGAAAGCAGTTCTTCATCAAGTTCATCACTGTTGTAACCACCAAAAATGGCGATTCCACATGTTGCATTTTCTCCGCCAACAACAGACATTGTTGTGTTTGTGTCGGTTTCGCCAGGTTCAACCACCTGTTCAGCGTCAAATTGTGTGTTTGAAATTTCAACATAAATGTTTTGTGATGCATATGCTGCTGAAAGAATCAAGTAACCATTGATATCAAAACCATTTGTGTCAATATATGTTGTTACAAAACTTGTTGTTGTGTTTTCAAAAAGAGTTAAACGGTAGTCATTGTGTCCGTTGCCATCACTTTGTGGAACATCAATGTCATCACCCAAAACAATGTATTTAGCATAAGCTACAGCATCTTTAAGAGCTGCTGCTGTAGTTACATTTTCTTGTCTGATTTCAACTCCAAAACTGTTAATGTGTAGGTTTTCTCCAAAGTAGTCTTCCAAAGTAAGTGTTGAATCCAAACTTGAGAAATAGAAGTTAATTTTGTCAAGCTCACTAGCCACTGTTTGGCTTGTGATTGTTACTGAAACATTTTCAGGAATTTCAATTCTTGTTGGTGTTGCTGTTTCAATGGTTAGTTCATAACTGTTTCCTGAGCTTAGTGTTATGATGTCAAAAAATTCATTGTCAAGCGCGCTTAAAACTTCTTCGGCAGTTTCTGCAACAAAGTTGATTTTTCCTTTTTCTTCTGCGTATTCATCTATTAGTCTTGTTTCAATTTGTGTGTAGTAACGGTCAAGTGTTAAAACCGCACCCGTAAACACAACAACTTTGTCAACCAAAATTTCTTCAATATTTTCAATTGCAACATCTTGGTAAACATTAATTTGATTAATAATTGTGTCTTTGTAGCCATCATTTAAAAGTGCAGAATTAAAAGCTTCATTTTCTGTTGGTTCAACAACCACATTGTTAGCAATCAAAACTCTGTTTGTTGCGCTTGAACCTTTTAGTGGTTGATTTTCTAGTTGATATTGTTTTGTAAAACCACTAAGTGTAACTCCATCAAGCATAACAATTGTGTTTTCACTAATTCCGTCAATGCTGTATTGTTCAATAGCATAATTTCCAGCACTTGAAATGCTTGAGTTTTCAATGTAAATGTTAACTGCGGTGTCAGCATCTTTGCTTTCAACAATAAGTCCACTTCCGGTTCCAAACGCTTCTTCAGCACCGCTACCATAGGCTTTATCAACTTCTTTCATGTTTTCGGCTGTTGCTTTAATCTCACCGTTGCTAACAAAAAGATTTCCTGCTCTTGCAAAAATTCCACTTGGTCCAACAAATTTTGAATTTGAAATTCCAATTTGAGCATTTGCATTAAAGATTGCTGCTGCTGGATAGTCTGGTGACTCTGGATCAAAATTATAGTAGTTGTATGGGTCATACTCTGTTGCTTCAAATCTACAATTTTCAAACTCAGCAACAAACATTATTCCAGTGCCATGGTCAAAATCAAATGTGTTTTCATAATTTCCGTCAGTCAAAAGTCCGCCTTTGCTTCCACGGAAAGTTAAGTTTTTGGCAAAAATTGCCAAATTCATGTCTTTAATTTCTTCATCTTCTCCGGCATACACGCCACCACGAAGTTCAAGACCAAAGTCAACGCCATCACCACCAATGCATGAAACTCTTGTTGTGTCTTCGTTGTCATTTGTAAGGAACAAGTAAACACTTAGATTTTCAATTTTGTTTGCCTTAACAACAAAGTTGCTGTTTGTTGACTCATCCATGTCATAGTTGTAGTATCCACCACGCAAACTGTAACCATTAAGGTCAAATTTTCTAACAACAAAAACTTCTTCATTTGACAAAATCATTGTGTCGTTATTGTGTGGCTCAATTTCAGCCAAAAATTCAACTGTTTCGTTAATGTCTGCACCAAGTTTTAAAAAGTTTGCAAAAACAAATGCTTGTTCAAGTTGTTCTTTGCTTCTTATGCCATTTTGTGTAACAAAGAAAGTAAGGTCGTCGATGTCAAAGTTTTCATCATTAAAATCAACTGGTTGGTCAAGGTTTTCATTTGTAATTGCACCCCCAACAAAGCGGTTTAATGTTAAACTTTTGCCTTCTTTCACAACAATTGATTGTGAGTAAAGCAAATCTTTTGCTGTGCTTGCAACTGTTACGTTTTGAGCATTAACAACAATTTGTGTAAAGTCACTGTTTCCAACAAGGTCAAAAGTTTTTTCGTTTTCTTCAATTGCAGTAAGTTCAGCACCATCTGTCAAAACTTCGTAGTCAATTGGGTTGATTCTAAAGGTTTTTAACACAGTTCCTTCAAAGTAATGTGCTCCCTCAATTGTGATTGTTGCTGTTCCTGCATGAATGTTGTTTTCATATGACACGCTAAAGTCTGTGCCAAATTCAAGGTCATAACCATTAAAGCTTGCTGTAAGGTCTTGATCTGTTAATGTAATTTCATTTTCAAAATCAAAATCTTGGTCTGCAATGCTGTCAAATTGTGCATCTACAAGATTTGCCGCAACAATGTTAAAACTTGTTGATGTGCTTCCAACAAAGTTGCCACTATCTGATGTGATTGTAACAGGAACCTGACCAAACTTGTTTGTGCCATACTCAACTTCAACTTCGCCAGCACCAACTTGATAGGTGTTTGCATTGCCGTTTAAAAGAGTGATTGAAACAGCTGGTGTTTTTTCTGTGTTTGAAAAAACTTGATTTTCAATGCTTCCAACAACAACTCTGTTGCTTGAAAGGTTTACTGGTGTGATTTCATACTTCTTTTCAACAGTTCCAACAAAACCATTTTCTCCAACAAATTTAATTGTTGGTGCGTTAATGTCATCAATGCTTGCTGCATCTTTTGTGTTTGAGTATTCAACTCTTAAAACGTTTGAACCAGAGTTAAATGTTCTAATAACTCCACCAACTGAAACAGAAAGCTGTGCATCTGGCATAATGTCATAACCAGTAAATTCTTTGCTAAATGTGTCAGAAAGTTGCAATCCATTTACAAATTTAATTGTTCCACCAGTGATGTCGGTTGGTCTTATTTCAAACTCTTTTTCTAATGAGCCTTCAAAGTTTCCACGACCATTAATCACAACTTTGTAATGTCCAACATTTTTAACTTGGGCTTCACCACTTTCAAGTTTAACCCAACCTTCTTGGTTGTTGTTTTCTGGAATTACTTGCCAACGGAAAAACTCTTTTGTGTAGTTTGTGTCAGCAACAACGTTGCCTTCAGTCATAACTTTTGGGCTTGTTACTGTTAGTTGCGGTGCATTAACTGATGCTGTGTAGTAGTAGTTTTCTTTGTCTGTTACAACTTCAAAACTGTCGTCGAACACACATTTTGAAATAGTGAATGTTTTTTCAACTTCACCTTGAAGATATGGGTTTAGTGCATGTGCCCTAACTTTTAGTTTTGCTGTTCCAACAGAAACATTTGTGCGTGGATCATACTCAACAGTAAAACCATACTTAAGTTCATCTGTTGGTTGATCAAGCTGTTCACCATAAGGAATGTAAATTGGATTTCCATCCTCATCAGTGCGATAACTAACTTTCAAAACATCATTAACAGTGATTGGCTGACCAGTGAAAAATGTTTCAAAAGTGTCACTTCCATTAAAGGTGATTGTTGCATTGCTCATAGATGCTTTTTTAATTTCAAAAATTTGTGTTGTTTGACCTTTAATGTTTTTGTTTGAAATGTCTCGTGGCGAAATTGTTACACTTGCTGCCGCTGTTGGCACAGTGTTGTTTGCATAACCTATGTTAAACAAACTGTTGTCCATAACTGTTCCTGTTTTTGCATTTTTAATTTGAATTGCTGGTTCATATCCACCAACATGGCTCAAATCAAAAGTAACAGGATCAACAACAACATCAACATAGTTGTCGTTTTTGTTGCTTAAGTTAAGCGCGCCAATGTAATAAGTGCCTTCGGCTTGCCCCTCAAGTTTTGTTGATGTTGCCACCGCTTTAACTGTGTAGTGATACATCATGTCATCACCAGTTTTAACATTTGTGCTGTTTTCGTTTTCCCACTCGATGGTGTAGTCAACACCTTCAACAAAAACTCGATACCTTGGTTGTTTGATTTTTACTTCCACCACTGGCTTTTGAATTTCACCATCATAAGTGAAATCTGAAGATGATGGGTAAATCATGTCAGATGTTAAAGCAACTTTGGATTCTGAAACTGTTTCTTCTTCGCCACAGGAAGCAAAAACAAACATTAATGGCAGAGCAAAAATTGCTAAAAGCATTCCAACAAACATCGATTTTGTTTTCATTGATGTTTTTTCTCCTTTTTTTTGTTTTTTGTCTTTTGCTTTAAAAAGCAAAACATGCCTCAGTAAAAACTGATAAGTTTATTATACTAAAATAAAATATTTTAGGCAAGCAAAAACAGGGTATTTTTTTTGAAAAAATAAAAAAAATTTTAAGGTAACTAAGCAAAATTTCAGAGGTTAATTTCAATTTTTTGCCACAAAGTTCATATTTTTTGAAAAAATTAGGTTAAAAATCACAAAAAAACACAATTATTCTGCTTAATTTTTGCAAAATTATGTAATTTTCACAATTTTTGATGCAATTTTAGTTATATTTACCCACAAATTAATGCGTTTGCAAAAAACAACAAACAAAAACATTAAAAAAACAATAAAAAATTAATTAAAACATTTTTGCTTGATTTTAAAAAATTTTTGTGCTATAATTTTTTTTATGAGAAAAATTACTATTGTTTGTGTTGGCAGTCTTAAGGAAGACTTTTGGAAAAAAGCTGTTTTAGAGTATCAAAAACGCCTTTCAAAATTTTGTGACCTTGAAATTTGTGAAATTGCTGAAGCAAAACTTTCATCATCACCAAATCAAAAAGAAATTGAGCAAGCACTTGAAAATGAAGCACAAAAAATTTTGGAAAAAACAAAAGGCAAAAAAACTTTTTGTTTTTGCATTGAAGGAAAACCGGTTTCAAGCCAAGAGTTTTCAAAATTGTTAACAGAAAACACCAACCAAGGTGAAATTTGTTTTGTTGTGGGAAGCAGTTTTGGGCTTTTTGAAAATTTAAAATCAAAATTTGAAAAACTTTCGTTTGGCAAAATAACTTTGCCTCATCAACTTTTTAGAGTTGTTTTAATGGAACAAATTTATCGCGGTTTTATGATTTTTAGTGGTTCAACCTATCACAAATAAGAATTCTTTTTAAAATGTTTTAGAAAATCTTATGTTTTTGGTTGACATATTTTTTTGTTTTTGTTAATATATATGTGTACAAGGGGGAGAAAGAAAATGGCAAAAGCACAAAACGACTATTTTGGATTAAGTAGAATTGTTAGCATTATTTTGGCTATCATTCCAATCACTGCTTGGATTTGCGGTCTTGTAACTCGTTTCCAAGAAGGAAAAATCGTTGCTGGAATCATCCGTATCTTCTTGGGTGGATGGATTCTTTGGATTTTGGACCTTATCTTCATGATCGTAAACGGCAAGATTTTCCGTCTTTTGAACATTTAAGACATAGAAAAACAAAAAACTGCTTTTTAAGCAGTTTTTTTTGTTTTAAACACTTTCTTTCATTAAAGAATTTGTCTTTTTGGCAACACTTTTT
>CAMVKM010000042.1 GCA_947168085.1 uncultured Clostridia bacterium
CACCAAAAATGTTGTGTTTGCTGATAACCTAAAAAAATGGCAGTAACCAGCGATTGTTTTTTTCTTCCATCAAAATATAAAGAAAATTTAACAAAGCAGAAAAAAATTATTTCAAAATTTTTAATAACAGAAGCTGTAACAATTTTTGAGAAAAGATTAAACTATTTTGCAAACATCATGCAATTAGAACCTAACAGTTTTGCTTTGTCAAACAGTAAAAGATTGTGGGGTAGTTGCAGTCAAAATAATGATATCAAATTAAATTGGCGACTTGTTATGGCTTTGCCAGAAATTATTGATTATGTTGTTGTTCATGAACTTACACATATGCTAGAGTTTAATCATTCATCAAATTTTTGGAAGATTGTTGAAAGCATCATTCCGGATTATAAACAAAAACGAGAATTATTAAAAAAGGGTGATTTTTTACTTTCATTGTTTAGATAAATTAAAAAAAATGGGCAATATGTAAATATTTTTAAATTAGGGTGGGGCTTAATAGAATTATTCGTAAAAGTCAAGTTTTACGAATAATTAGTGTTTTAAAACCTAAGATATAACAAATTATGTTAATTTACATCAAAAGCTTTGTTTATGACAATATTTTCAATTTTTCATAATTTTACATAAAACATTGGCTTTTACCATTTTTATAATATTTTTTTATTATCTAAACTTGTCTGAGACGCAAAACTTGTATTTTAGATGAACATTTGGTCATTTACTATTTAGGCAATTTTACATTATAATAATAAGTTTTAATAAAAACCAAATTTTTGTCACAAAAAAATTAAAATAAAATTTTTAGTAAATTTAATATTTTTTGAAAGATTTTTAATGTTTGTCTTAACCTAATAACCATTATTTACATCAAAAAATAACTATGCGCAAAATTTTTGTTAAAAACATTAGACAAATCTTTTTTTTAATGATATAATTAATATATAAATTTTAGGAGGTTTTTATTTATGTCAGATAAATATTATGTTCAAAGAAAGGATGATATCAACATAAGGCTTAGAAATCTTATGAAGGAATTGCCTTATTTTTGCAGTGAATTCTTTTTGGGAATTGAAAACCAAACAACTCCCCTAACTCGTTTAAATTATGCTTATGATTTGAGAATATTTTTTGATTTTTTAACAAAAGAAGTTGAAAAATTTAAAGACAAAAAGGTCATGCAATTCAGTTTGTTTGATTTAAATGATGTAACAATGTTTGATATTGAATTGTTTTTAAACTACCTTAACACTTACACATTTAAAGGAAAAGTTTACAGAAATGATGAACGTGGAAAATCCAGAAAATTAAGCACTATTCGTTCATTTTTTGGCTATTTCTTTAAAAAAGAGAAAATCAACTCAAATGTAACAGCAAAAGTTGATTTGCCAAAACTTCACCAAAAACCTATTATTAGGCTTGAAAAAAATGAAATGAAAGACTTTTTGGATCAAGTTGAAACTGGTTATGCTCTCACCCCAACCGAACAAGCATTTCACAGACACACAAATTTAAGGGATTTTGCAATAGTAACGCTGTTTTTAGGAACAGGAATTCGTATTAGTGAGCTTGTTGGTTTGGATTTAGATGACATAAATTTTGATAACAACAGTTTTGTTGTGACAAGAAAAGGTGGAAACAAAGCTATATTATATTTTTCTGAAGAAGTTGCTGACGCTTTAAGAAAATATATTGACGAACGCTACTCCATTAAAGATTTGCCAAATGAAGAAAAAGCCTTGTTTTTATCTTTACAAAAAAGAAGAATTTCAACAAGAGCTGTTCAAAATTTGGTTAAAAAATATAGTAAAATTGCAACTCCCCTTAAAAAAATAACACCACACAAACTTCGAAGCACATATGGAACAAACTTATACCGAGAAACCAATGATCTTTACGTTGTTGCTGATGTTTTGGGTCATCAAGATATGAACACAACACGAAAACACTATGCCGACATGAGTGAAGACATCAGAAAAGAAGCCGCAGAAAAAGTAAAACTTAGACAAGATTAAAAAATTTTAAAATTTTTCAAAAATATTTAGAACAAATGTTTGACTTATTAAAAATAATGTGTTATAATAAGGTCAAAGAGAGGTAATTTTTATGAAAAAAAGTATGGAAGCAAGATTAAACGCTCTTTATGATTTTATTGTGTCTTACAAAAATGAACATGGATTTTGTCCTTCTGTTAGGGAAATGTGTGATGAACTTAAAATTAACTCAACTTCTACTATCACCTATTATTTAGAGCATTTAGTAAAACAAGGGAAAATTCGTAGAAGTCAATCAAAAAATCGAGCTATTGAAATTTTGGAAACAGAAGAAGAAAGTTCAAACAAATCTCTTGCTCTTGAATTTATCAATTCTTACCAACCAATTCCAATGCTTGGAACAATTACTGCAGGTCAACCAATACTTGCTGTTGAAAACTTTGAAGAAGTTTTTTACATGCCAACAGGATTATTTCGTGGTGATGATTTGTTTATGCTTGTTGTTAAAGGTGAAAGCATGATTGATGCTGGAATTATGGATGGCGACAGAGTTGTTATTAAACGACAAGACACAGCAAACAATGGTGAAATTGTTGCAGTTTTGATTGATGATTCAGCAACAGTTAAACGCTTTTTTAAGGAAGATGGCAGATTCAGACTTCAACCAGAAAACAAAACAATGGAACCTATGTATTTTAAAGAAGTGTCTATTATTGGAAAAGTTGTTGGTTTAATTAGAAATCTTTAAAAAAACGCCCAAATTTTTTGGGTGTTTTTTATTTTTTGTATTCACTAAATTCATCTACAATCTTTTCAATACTTTCCTGCCACTGCGTGTCAACATCAATCCATGTCGCTGGCATATGTTTAAACCATGTTATTTGCCTTTTTGCGTAGTTTCTTGTTGCCTGTTTCATTTTGTCGAGTGCTTCGTTTAAAGTTAGTTCACCATCAAGATAAGCAAAAATTTCTTTGTAACCAATTGCTTGCATTGATTGAAATGTTTTTTCTAAGCCTTTTTCTTTTAGCGCCTTTACTTCATCAATCAATCCATTTTCAATCATTTGGTCAACTCTTAAATTAATTTTGCTGTAAAGTTTTTCTCGATCTTGATTTAAAACATATAATTTAAAATCATATTTGCTTTCGTTGTTTTCTTTTTGTTTGTTAAAACTGTAAGAAAATAGCAATGCTTCCATGTAAAGACCTGTCCCACCAACAATTACAGGAAGTTTTCCACTACGGCTTATGTCTTCAATAGCTTTAGTTGCAGAAATAACAAAATCAAATGCATTAAATTTTTCATCATAATTTTTAATGTCAACAAGATGAGTGTTACAAATTGCTTTTTCTTCTGGTGTTGGTTTTGATGTGCCTAAATTTAAATCTTTGTAAACTTGCACAGAATCAGCAGATATTATTTCCATTTTTAAATATTTTGACAGTTCTTGCGCAAATTTGCTTTTCCCAACAGCTGTGCTGCCGCCAATAAGTAATAATCTTTGCTTCATTAAACAACCCTTTTAAACCATTTGTCAATGTCATAACGTTTAAGTTCAACAACAAAAGGTCTGCCATGTGGGCATTGAAGTTGTGGTTCTTCTCTGGCAAGTGTTTCTAAAAGATTTACAATCTCTTCTTTTGTTAAATCATCGCCACCTTTAACTGCATGTTTGCATGCTGTCTGTGCAAATCTGTCAACAACCAAATCTTTTACTTTTAAGTTTAAAATAGTGTTCATATCTTTTAAGATTTCGTCAAAAAAATTGTTCACAGAAATATTTGGCAAATATCTTGGAATTGAACTTACCTTAAAACTGTCACTTCCAAACTCATCAATTTCAAATCCAATTTCTTGAAGACTTGATATGTTGTCAAGCAAAAATTGATGCTCTACATTGTTTGTTTCAATAATAATTGGAACTAAAAGTATTTGTCCGCAAAATTCTTTGTGATTTAAAGCATTAATCAGTTTATCATACAAAATTCTTTCGTGAGCAGCATGTTGATCGATAATGTAAACTTTGTCTTCAACTTCAACCAAAATAAATGTGTTAAAAATCTTTCCAACAACTTTTATGGAAAGTAAATCAAAGTTTTTTGAAAAACCATCAAACAAGAATTTTTGAAAAACCGGTTCAGGTTTTGATTCTGGGTCTAATGCCAACTCTTTTTGCTGTCTTAAAGCAACAGGATCTTCTATTGGATTGTTAAAAAATTGCTCATTTGTGTTTTTAGACACTGGTTTTGACTCTAAAACTATTTCTGAAATTTCAACACTTCCACCTTGTGCCACTTGTTCACCCACACTTTGTTGTGGCATTTTAAAAATAACATCATTGATGTTTGTTTTTGAATTAAAATTTTGATTTTGCGCATAGTTTTGCAAAGTTTCTGCATGAACTCTTGAATTGTCAATTGACAAATTTTGCTGTTTAAACTCAGTTAATGCGTGATCAACAATGTGATTTATGGCTCCAAAAATTGCTTGTTGATTTCTAAATCTAACTTCAAGTTTGTTGGGATGAACATTTACGTCAATTTCATCATTTGGCAAATTGATGTATATTAAAAACATAGGATAACTGCGTGTCATTAAGTAATCTTCATACACTCTGCCAACAGCGGCGCTCAAAAGTTTTGAATTTACATATCTTCCATTTACAACAATATTTTGATAAGTTGTGTTTGGTTTTGCTGCATTTGGCTTACAAATAAATCCATTAATTTCTGTTTCACCAGATACTCCACTAATAGGTATTAAATTTTTAAGCACATTTGAACCATAAACAGCATACAACGCATCTTCTGGCCCAGTTCCCGAACTTTGAAAAACAATTTTTTCATCACAGATATAAGTAAATGCCACACATGGATTTGCCATAATAAGTCTTGAAACAATTTCACTAACAGCATTTTCTTCTTGTTTTGGTTTTTTTAAGAAATTGCGTCTTACTGGTATGTTAAAAAACAAGTTTTTAACAGCAATTTGAGTTCCTGTTGGAGCTCCAATTTGTTTTTCTTCAACAAAATCACCACCATTAATTTGTAAAAATGTGGCACTTGCCTCATCTTCTGTTTTTGAAATCATTTGCACTTGACTAACTGATGCAATTGAAGCTAAAGCTTCACCCCTAAAACCTAATGTGAAAATGTTTTCAAGGTCATCAGCATCCTTAATTTTGCTTGTTGCATGTGGCAAAAAAGCTTTTCTAATTTCACTTGATTCAATGCCCTGTCCATCATCTGTTACTTGAATAAATGAAATTCCACCATCAACAATTTCAATTTCAATATTTTTAGCTCCTGCATCAATGCTGTTTTCAATAAGTTCTTTTACAACGCTTGCTGGTCTTTCAACAACTTCTCCAGCTGCAATTTTATTAAAAACATTTGGCTCTAATATATTAATTTTTGCCATAATCTACTCTCCTTTTAACATTTCTTTAAGTTCTGCAAGTTTTGCAATTGCTTCAAGTGGTGTTAAAATGTTTGGTTCAATTTCTTTAAGTTTTTTAATTATTTCTTTTTGTTTGTCTTCACTATTTGATGTGTTTTGTTCTTGTCTCGAATCAAAAATAAAGTTTTTTGTGTTCAAATCAAGTTCTTCATGAAAATGTAAAACTTCTTTTGCTCTGTCAACAACTTCCTTGCTAAGTCCTGCTAGTGTTGCAACTTCAATTCCAAAACTTCTGTTTGCGCTTCCTGGCATAATGTTATGTAAGAAAATAATGTTGTTTTCAAATTCTTTTACTGCAACATGAAAGTTTTTTGCTCCAACCAAACTTCCTTCAAGTTCAGTAATTTCATGATAATGCGTTGCAAACAAAGTAAAGGCTTTAATTTGCTTTGTTATATGTTCAATTACTGCCCAAGCAATGCTTAATCCGTCATAAGTGGATGTTCCTCTTCCAATTTCATCTAAAATAAGCAAACTTTTGTTTGTTGCATTTTTAATTACATTTGCAACCTCAATCATTTCAACCATAAAAGTGCTTTGTCCCATGCCCAAATTGTCTGCAGCACCAATTCTTGTAAAAATTCGGTCACAAATTGCAATTTCAGCACTTGTTGCAGGAACAAAACAGCCCATATGTGCCATAATTGTAATTAAGGCAACTTGTCTCATGTAAGTGCTTTTTCCAGACATGTTTGGCCCTGTTATAATCATTGTTTTGCAATTGTCATTAAAATCTGTGTTGTTTGGAACAAATCTTTGATTTTTAATAAGTTTTTCAATAACAGGATGACGACCTTCAAAAATCTTTATTTGATTTACTTTTGAATTAATTGTTGGTTTTGAATATTTGTTTGTTATTGAAACTTTTGCAAATGAAGTAAGAACATCTAAAACAGCAATATTTTGAGCAACTTTTTGAAGTTTTTCAATAGATTTTTTCATTTCATCTTTTATGGATTCAAAAATTTGTTGTTCCAGCTCTAAAGCATTTTCTTCTGCCCCAACAACAGTTTCTGCGAGTTTTATAAGTTCTTGTGATGTAAACCTTTCTGCATTTGCAAGTGATTGACGACGTTCAAAACGGAAAGGCACTTTGTCTTTTTGATTGATTGGAACTTCAAAAAAATAACCTATCAAATTGTTAAACTTTATTTTTAAATTTTTAATGTCAGTTAGTTCTCTTTCTTTTGCTTCAAGGTTTGCAATCCAAGTTCTTCCATTTTTTATGGCAGACCTAAATTCATCAAGTTCTTTGTTAAAGCCTGGTCTAATAAATTTTCCATCTTTTGCTGTTTGTGGCAAAGGATTTTTTGAATCATCTTCCAAAAAAGCGCTGTCCAAAAGGTTGTAAAGCTCTCCAAAATCTTCTAGTCCTTCGCTACATTTTTTTAAAAGTGGTGATGAAAATTTGTCTAAAATCTTTTTAATACTAGGAAGTTTTTGTAGTGATTTTCCCATTTCAAAACACCCTCTAGGGCCAATTGAACCATAAGACACTCTGCCACAAATTCTTTCAATATCTGCAATGTTATTTAAAATTTCTGAAAGGCTGTCACGATTTATGTTGTCTTTCACAAGTTCTTCAACAGCATCCAATCTTTCATTAATTTGTTTTTCATCTCTAAGTGGTTTGTCAAGCCAAGACAAAAGCATGCGTTTGCCCATGCTTGTTTCTGTTTGATTTAAAACCCAAAAAAGTGAACCCTTTTGCTTGCGTTCAAAAATTGTTTCAGAAAGTTCAAGATTTAACTTTGCATTTGCATCTAAGTAAAGATAAGAGTTGTCTTTTTGAATAGAAATTTTGTTTATGTGGTCTAATTTTCTTTTTTGAGTTTGTGTAACATACTCTAAAAGTGCTCCACTTGCCTGCACGCCTTCCGTTTTGTGTTCGCAGTCAATAACTGCAAGACTTCCAATTTTTAACTGATTTAAAAGTGTTTGAGATGCATTTTTAAAATCATAGGCATAATCTAAAAATTGATAAAACTTTGGTGCCATTCCAGTTTTTACGCAAGGAAGATTTTCACTTTCCAAAAATGCATTTGAGCAAGAAATTATTTCACTTGGATTAACACTTATGATTAAATCATTTAACTTGCTTAATGCATCAGCGCCAAAAAATGTTGTCATAAAAAATTCACCAGTTGAAATATCAAGCCATGATGCCCCAATTTTTGTGTCATCATTAAAAAAGATAGACATTAAAAAGTTGTTGTTTGATTGCAAAATGTCTTCTTCCATTACCGTTCCTGGAGTGATGATTCTAACAACATCTCTGTCAACAATTTTTCCAGGTGTTGGATCACTTAATTGTTCACAAATTGCAACTTTAAAACCTTTTTCCAAAAGTCTTGAAATGTAAGTTGAACAGCTGTGATGTGGAACTCCACACATTGGTGCCCTTTCATTAAGTCCACAATTTTTACCAGTAAGAGTCAATCCCAATGTTTTTGACACAATTTCAGCATCTTCAAAAAACATTTCATAAAAATCTCCCAAGCGATAAAAAACAATTGCATCTTTGTTTTGCTCTTTTAGTTTTAAATAATGTTCCATCATTGGTGATATAGCCATCTATTCCACCTCTCCATATAAATTTCCACCACTATAATCAGTAATTTTTATGTTTGCAAAATTTCCTAAACAAAGTGTTTTGTTCTTTTTAATTTTCACAACCTTGCCACATTGAGTTTTTCCAATGTAATGCATTGGCCTTTCTTCTTCAACAAGCACAAAATGTTGCGTTGAACCAACAAGGCTTAAAAAGTGATTGTTTGTGTATTTTTTTTGTATTTCAAGCAATTTGTGTATTCTGTTTCTCTTAATTTCTAATGGCAAATGCCCTTCCATTTTTTCAGCGACAGTGCCCTTTCGTTTGCTGTAAATAAAAATATAGGCATTACTAAATTGAACTTCTTGAAGAAGTTTTACAGTATCTTCAAAATCTTCTTCTGTTTCACCAACAAAGCCAACAATAATATCCGTTGAAATTGACAAATCTTTCACTTTTGCTTTTAGTTTTTTAATTATATCTAGATATTTTTCTCTGGTGTAGTTGCGATTCATCAATTTTAACACATGATTGCTTCCACTTTGAACTGGCAAATGTACAGCTTTACAAACTTTTGGGTTGTTTGCAATAACTTCAATAAGCTCATCAGAAAAATCTTTTGGATGACTACTCATAAACCTGAGTTGAAAATCACCTTCAATTTTAGACAATTTTTCTAAAAGCTGAGGAAAGGTTGTTTTGTCTTCTGTTAAATCATTGCCATATGAATTTACATTTTGCCCTAAAAGTGTAATGATTTTGTAATGGCCAACTTCAACAAGTTGTTTAACTTCATTAAAAATATCGCTTGCTGGTCTGCTTCTTTCTCTTCCCCTAACATAAGGAACAATGCAATATGTGCAAAAATTGTTACAACCATAAGTAATATTTACATAAGCACAATATGGGTTGTCTCTAACTATTTTTATTTTTTTGTCGTTACTTTGATAATCTTGATCTTGCAATATTTTGTTTTGATATTTTCTTTGTTTTAAAAACACATCTAAATACTCACCAAAAAACTCTACATTGTTAGCACCAAAAATGTTTATAAAAGGAAATTTTTGTTTTAAAGTTGCTTCAACATTTTTTTGTTGTGGCATACAACCACAAACTGCCACAATCAAATTAGGCTTGTTTTTCTTTAAAGGTTTTGCGTTTCCAATGTTGCCCATAGCTCTTTGTTCAGCACCTTCACGAATGCAACATGTGTTGTAAACCAAAACATCTGCTTCTTCTGGCGTGCCCGCCTTTGTGTAACCCCTGTCTTCTAAAATTCCTGCAAGTTTTTCAGATTCATGAACATTCATTTGACAACCATATGTAAAGATATAGTATTTTCCTTGTTCCACTTTGTTTCTCCTTGTTGTTACATTATACAACAAAATTTTAAAAAACTCAACAATTTTTGCATGAAACATTAAATTTTCTTGCATAATAATTTTTAAAAGGAAACGCTTTTTATGGCAAAACTTAACAAATTTTTTGTAATTATTTTAAGTGTTTTAATGCTTTTAGTTTTAATTTTTGGAGTTTTTGCTTTTGTTTGTGTTAAACAAATTGACAAAAACACATTGATTGCAGTGCAAAAACCACTAAACAGCAACATAAATGCCACAATTTTAACGTCAAACAATCAAACTTTAGAACTATCAAACAACAATCATTACATAAAGCTAACAGATTTATCTCCAAACATATTACAGGCTTTTATTTCAATTGAAGACCAAGATTTTTTTAAACATAAAGGTTTTAATG
>CAMVKM010000043.1 GCA_947168085.1 uncultured Clostridia bacterium
AAATGATGGCAAATTCCCATTAATCTATGTGATAACATCATTATACACAACATTTTATTACATTTTAATATGTTAAACAAAATATTTAATTAATTATCATATTACAACATATTATACCACATAATTTATCAAATTATTATATTATGATATATTATATTAGAATATATAAGGTAATTACAAAAACAAAATTATTCGCACGAAAAATGACAACATCAATATTACACATTACATTAACAAACGATTTGATTGTACGAATAATAAAAGATTATCATATTATTTTACAAAAGGAACATACAAACAACAAAACAACACAAAAAATAAACAAAAAATAAACAAACACAAAAAACATCACATAATGCGAAAAGTTTTGGTTTTGTACGAAAATATATATTAAAAAAAGAAAAAATACATATTAAATTCAATTTTTTTGTTATATTTTGATATTATTTTCAACATTTTACTAAAAAATAATATTTTTAAATAAAAAAACAAACATTTTAAGAGCCTGTTTGGATTCTATATTATTTAATTTATTAAAAATGATTTTTATTTTATGTTTTTGTGTTTTTTAAAACTAAATTTTCACTTTTTTTGTTGTTTTTTATAAAAAATCTAAAAAATATCATAAAAATTTTATTTTTTATCTTTTTTAGTTGATTAATGTGTTGGTGTGTTTTTATTTAATAACAATAACTTTAAACATATTAACACAAAACTCAAAAACCAAGTTTTTTATCAAAATTAATATTATATTACACATATATTTTAAATTAACATTAAAATTGCAGTTTTTTTAACTTTTAACACTATAAAAGATTGTTTTTTTGTTCAAAATGTAAGATTAAAATATATTTAAAAATAAAATTATCATTACTTTAAAATATTACCTTTTTGTTTAAACAAACTTTATTTTATAAAATAATACTTAATAGTATAATATTTTCTACTTGCAAAAATATATTTGTTTTTTATCTAAAAAACATTAATTTTTTGTGCGAAAAATTAAATTTTGCGTTATTTTAATAAAAAATGGTGTTTTTAGATTTATAAAAAATATCCATAAATATTTTGCGTGAAACATGATTTTTTGCATTGATTTAAATTTTTGAAAAATTTTTCGTGAAAAACACTTGATTTTTTTTTGAATATGCTGTATAATTAGTGCAAACGAGAAAGGAGAATCGCTATGGGGAAAATTATTTCGTTTATCAACCAAAAAGGTGGTGTAGGAAAGACCACAACATGTGTGAATATGGCAACATTCCTAGCTGCCTATGGTAAAAAAATTCTACTTGTCGATCTTGACCCACAAGGAAACGCAACCACCGGTGTTGGAATTGATAAGACGCAAGACCTAAACACTTTTTACGACATAATTTTAGATGAGTGCACAATTAAAGAAGCTATCATGCCAACAAAAATAAAAAATCTTTCAATACTTCCAAGTAATGTAGATTTAGCTGGCTCTGAAATGCTTTTAGTTCAAAGAGAAAATCGTGAAAAGGTTTTAAAAAACATCTTAAGTGTTGTAAAAGATGATTTTGATTACATTACAATTGATTGTCCACCATCACTTGGACTACTGACAGTTAACGCACTAACAGCAACAAACACAATTATTATTCCAATACAATGTGAATTCTATGCGCTTGAGGGACTTAGCCAACTTATGAACACCGTTAAACTTGTAAAAGAATATCTTAACAGCAGTATTGAAATTGAAGGTGTTGTGCTAACAATGAAAGACAACAGAAGTAATCTTGTAAATCAAGTTGCTGGAGAAATTAAAAAGTTTTTTGGACGCAAAGTTTATAACACAGTAATTCCAAGAAATGTGCGTCTTGCTGAAGCACCAAGCCACGGAGTTCCTGTGCTTTACTATGACAGCCGAAGCAGCGGAGCGCAAGCTTATCAAAACCTTGTTATTGAATTTTTAAGAAAAAATAGAGATGGCGGAAAAATGTCCGACACAAAAAAATTAAAGGAGACTGAAAATGCCTAAGAATTATGGATTAGGAAGAGGACTTAGTTCCTTGTTTGGTGTTTATGAAACAAAAGAACCTGAACAAAAACAAGTTAAAAAAGTAAAAAGAGAAGAAATTGAAGTTAAAAAAGAAGTAAAAAAAGAAACCGCACCACAAAAATTAGTAGAAAAAGAAACCGCGCTAAAAGATATTCCTGAAGTTGTTGAACACAAGAATTATCTTGAAGAAAAACAAACTTTAAGCCAAAAACTCTCAAAACTTGAACAAAAATTGCCAGAAAAAATAAATGAGGACGAAAAAGATCGTATTTTTGAGATACCACTTAAAGACATTGAGCCAAACACAAATCAACCAAGAAAAAATTTTGATAATGATTCACTTATGGAACTTGCTGATTCCATTAGAGCGCATGGAATTATTCAGCCAATTATTGTTCAAAAAAATGGTGACAAATTCATAATCGTTGCTGGTGAGCGCAGATTTAGAGCTGCCAGAAAAGTTGGTTTAAAAACAATTCGTTGTATCATTCAAAACTACTCAATTCAAGCTAAAAAAGAAATTGCACTTGTTGAAAATGTGCAACGTGAAGACCTTAACCCAGTTGAAATTGCGTTTGCAATAAAAAAACTTGTTGATGATTACAACCTTGAAATGGAAGAAGTTGCTGAAAAGATTGGTAAAACTCGTTCGGTTGTGTCAAACTACTTAAGAATTTTAAGACTTGAACCTGAAGTTCTTACAATGGTTGAAAAAGGAAAATTAACTTTTGCGCATGCTAAAGCTTTGGTTGCAATTACCGATAGGGAAGAACAAATTAAGCTTGCTAAAAAGTCAAGTGATGGAAAAATTAGTTCAAGAGAGCTTGAAATTATTGTTCAAAACATTGTTAATCCTGATAAAGTTAAAAAACCACGTGCAGTTTTCAGCCCTGAAATTAAAGAACTTGTTGGAAATATGCAACAAGTGTTTGGAACAAAAGTTAGTGTTATTGGTAACAACAAACGTGGAAGAATTTATATTGACTACTTTAACCAAGATGATCTTGACAGAATTGCCGAACTTTTAACAAGATTTAATTAAAAAAATAAAAACATGGATTTTTCCATGTTTTTTTGTTTTTTCTTGTTTTTTAAAATGTTTTTTAAATAATAATCACAATAAATATAAAATTTGCGTTAGCGCATATAAAAAATTTATGTTAACAGAATGAAAAACTAATTTATAACAAAAAAAACACTTAAAATTAAGTGTTTTTTATTGTTTTTAATATAATATTTTGTTATTTAATAAAAATCTTAACAAATCTTCGTGGTTCTTTTCCAAAACTTTCACTAACAACTCTGCCATCTTCCAAAACTAGTTCATGAACAATGTGTCTTTCATAAGCATTCATAAAATCAAGACTCACAGGTTTTGCTGACTGCAAACATTTTTCAATAGCTTTTTGTGTTTTTTCTTTTAAAATATCTTCCTGTTTTTCACGATAATGGTCAACATCAATTAAAACTTTTTTAGAAAGTTTGCTTCCTTTAAAAAGTTGAGCATTTAAAATTGTTTGAATAGCATGCATTGTTTCGCCGTGTGGTCCAATTAAAAACTTTGAATCATCACTCTCAATTTGTAAAATTACAGCACTTTGTTTTTCTTGAATTTCAACTTTTGCATCAACTTTTAATATTTTCAACATGTTTTCAATAAAATTTTTAGCAATTTCTGTGTTTTTTGATTGCAATTCAGTGTCGTTTATGTTGTCTTTTTTAAAATTTTCGTTATTTTCCATAATTTTTACCCCTTCTAAAATGCTCTCACACGCAATTTTGATTTTTAAAATGAATAAATCCTTGTTGGGTTTTTATTAAAAATTGCTAAATTTTCAAAGAAAAAATAGCAATTTTAATGTTTTTTTATATTATTTTTTACAAAATTATTTCTTTTTGTTTTTCTTGTTGTTTTTGTAATTTGGTTTTTGAGAAATAAAATCTTGTCTGTAACTCATTTGATTTTTCTTTGGAAGCTCTGTAACAACTGTTCTGTCTTCTTCAATTTTGTCTGCTGTTGTTTCAACAATTAAATTTTCACGACTATATTCTGGGCGATATTTGTTTTGTTTAACAATTTGTTCTTCTTTTGGTTTTTTGTTGTCTATGTTTTCCAAAATCTTAAGACTTACAAATGAAATAATCAAACTCATAAGTGAGTTGGTTATGATGTAAAGTGCAAATGCTGCAGAGTAGCCAATGGTGAACACAATCATTAAGATTGGCAAAATGTAACGCATAATTTTTAGTCCACCACCCATTTGCGACATTGGTGAATTTGCGTTTGCTTGAGATTTCTTTTTTGTTGATTGTTTTTGTGAAATCAAAAGTGATAAGAAAGTTATAACTCCAGCCAAAACAACAAGAATGAAATAACCGTTCCATTGACCTTTGTAATTTTCTTGAAGTCCAAAAGTTACAAAATTATATTTGTTTTGAAATTGTTTTTTAATTTCTTCAATTTCTTCTTTTGTTTTACCTTCTATTGCTTCTTTATATTCAGCTGAGTTGTTGTAAAAGTCACAACTTTGAACAAACTGGTTGTAGTCTTTAAACGCAGCTGTGCTTGTGTCTGGGCTCCAAAGGTTTTTTACCCACAAAAAGCTTTGCTTACTTTGCGTTTCATACTTTGTTGTAACACTTGCTTGAATTTCAGCAATATCAGAATTTGCTGAAAACTTTTCAAGAGCCAGTGAATAAATTTTGTTTTTGTCAGCATCAGGCCCAAGTTCTGCCTCAGCTTCAGCATAAGCTGTGTTCCACAAAGCGTTGGTGTCAATTCCTTTTGCTTCAACTTCTTGGTCATAAGTGTTTTCAAGTGTTTGATATTGATTTAAAATTTGAGTTCTACTCATTCCCATAAGTCCACTAAAAAGAGTTATGAAAATGAACAGTGTAAGACCAAGACTTACAAGCATTCCAACACATGATCCTCCCATGCGGTAGTTTTCACGCTTGTAAAGTTCCATTGTCTTTTGATTTAGTAGTTGCCTGTTTTGGCCATATCTTTTTTGAATTTTTTCAAGTTCTGGCTGAAGGGCTGCTTGCTTTTTTGCATTGTCGCGGCCCATTTTTCTCTGCCAAAAGTCAAGTGGACTTAAAATTAATTTAAGACAAATTGTGAAAACAATTATCATCCAACCCCAGTTTGGAATAAAACTGAAAAGTCCAATAATTGCTCCCCACATGTCTTGTGTCCACTCTGCAAGCATTGAAGTTAGCATGTTTTGCTCCTTTTTTTAATGTTTTTTTTAAATTTTTTAAACTAATTTTTTGCAAAGAATTTAAATAACAAACTTTATTTTCCCAAAAATCGAATCAGGAACAGGATCAACTCCGCCCTTGCTTTTGTGATTGCAACGAAGAAGTCTTTTTGCTCCTAAAATGATTCCCGGAAAACTTCCAAACCTTTTTATTGCAACAAGAGTGTAGGTTGAACATGTTGGTGAAAATTTGCAACACTTTTGTTTTAATGGTGAAATGAAAAATTTGTAAAAATAAATAAGCCCAACACAAATCATCCTAAAAGGAAAATCAAGAATCATCCAAAATTTGTTCATTTAATAAATTTCCTTTTTTAAGCACCCACAAAATTTCATTTTCCATTTTATGAAAATCGCACTCCACAATAGTTGGATGTGCGACAACAACAAAATTTTGAAACTGTTTTAGGTTTGGAATTTGTCTTCGAAGAATGTCACGAAGCTGCCTTTTAATCCTGTTTCGAACAACTGCTTTTCCAATTTTGTTGTTTACGCTAAAACCAACGCGTGGTTCCTTTTTTTTGCTTTTAACCGAAACCACAGACAAGTTTTTAGAATTAGTTTTTTCTCCGTGTTTGTAGATGTAGGCAAACTCTTTGCGTTTTGTTAAACGATTTTGTTTTTTTAACATTTTTTCCCTTTTTTTAAGCAGAAAGGTTTTTGCGACCCCTTGCTCTGCGACGTTTCAAAACATTTCTTCCGCTTTTTGTTTGCATTCTTTTTCTAAAGCCATGAACTTTGCTTCTTTGACGCTTTTTTGGTTGATAAGTTCTTTTCATCTTTGTTCTGCTCCCTTTAAAAAACTTGTATATAAAAATACTGTAGGTGTATTATACCACACATCCAGGTGTTTTGTCAAGGGTGGTTGTAAAAATAAATATATTATATTTTTTATTACAACAAACAAACCATAAAACAGTGTTTGTTTTTGAGTTTGCAAAACAAAAACACAAAAACATAACAAATTTTTGTGATTTTTTAAATTTTGACAGCAATTTTTAAAAACCCTCTTGAAAAAAAATTTTAGTTGTGATAAAATAGTTGTGAAAAAATTCAAACATTTGTTATTTTGCAAAACAAAAACTAAATTTAATAAAAAATAACAAAAAATTTTATTAATTTTTTAAATTAAAAGGAATTTATTATGAAAAAAATTGAATTTAAAACAAAAACACCAAAAGAAAATTTTGAAAGCAAAGCTGAAGATGTCTTGTTTTTTTATATGGAAGAATATGCTATTCAAATAAACAGACAAATGACACAAAATTCAAAAACAAAAATCAATTTAAAAACTGAAGAGACAAACAAAGGTTTTGAAATAATTTTTGAAAACATCATTTTAGATCTTGCAAACACAGCAGAAAATAAGGGTTTTTGTGAAAAAACTTTAAACTCATCACTAAAAAAAGCAAGTGAAAAATACATTAAAAAAATTGTTCAAACAACATCACTTAATTTTATCAAAGAAAAACTTGCAGATAAGGTTTTAACACAAAATGATGCTTTTTACTCTTTTGCGATAACAAAAAGTGCAAACTTTGCTCAAAACATAGCAAACAAAACTTTTGAAAAAGAAAACAAAAAACTTCGTCATGAAAAAGAAAAAGATATGCTTGAAAAATCAGAAATAAAAGAAGTTGTTGTTCCAACACCTTTTGCCCCAGAACTTAGAGGTAAATTTTAATTTTTTAAAAAAACAATATAAAACTTTACAAAAAAATGGATTTTTCAATCCATTTTTTATTTTTTTATAAAAAGTTTTTTAAAAAAGTTTGTTAAAAGTGGAAAAGTGGATAAATAAAATTTTTTTATTTTAGAATTTAATTAAAAGTTTTTCATTTTTTTATAATTTTTGTAAAAAAAACTAAAAAACACGGATTTTTTCCGTGTTTTTTGTTTTTAGTGTCTCATTGGCATAACAAGATACAAAAAGCTGTCTGTTGTTGGGCTTGTAATAACACAAGGTTGCATTTCGCCACAAAAACTAAATTTAACAAATTCATCACCAACAGCATGAAGGCTGTCACTAATAATTCTTCCATTAAATTCAATAACAAGGTCATTTTGGTCATGGTCAACAATTTCAATGTTTTCAGTTAAATTTCCTTGTTCACTTTCACTTGTAAGGGTTAAGTTGTCGCCCTTTATGTTAAGTTTTATGATGTGGTTTCTGTCATTTGGGCTTAAATATCCTGCACGTTCAATAGAACTGTACAATTTGTGTCTGTCAATTAAAAAACTTGTTTTAAAAATTGTTGGCAAAATTTTCTCGTAGGTAATAAAGTCTTTTTTAAGACCTAAAAGTCTGGTGATAAAAATTGTGTCACCCAAATCAATCTTCATGTGATTTGTTTGTGTTTGAATTGTTAAAACAGTGTCATCTTCAGGCAAAAGTTTTGTGATTTCCAAAAGTGAGCGAGCAGTAACAACAATACCAGATTCAAGATTGCAGTTTGTTATTGGTTTTTTAACCATGGCAAGCCTAATTCCATCAAGTGAAACACCTTTAATGTGATCTTCAAAAACATCTAACAAAACTCCTCGAAGCATTGGACGAGAATCATCTTGAGCAACAGCAACACTAGATTTGTAAACAAGGTCTTTTAAATCAGAGCTGGACATTTGAAAAGTTTGTGGATTATCTAAATCTTTTGGTTTTGGAAACTCTTCAGCATTTTGGCATTGAATAACACCGTTGTTTCCACCATACAAAATTTCCATAGAGTTTGAATCAATGCTTGAAAATGTGATGAGTTCTCCAGAAATACTTTTTGCAAAGTCAGCAAAAAATTTTGCTTGAATAACAGCTTCACCTTCAGCAAGCACATCAGCTTTGATTGTTTTGATGATTGTAAGCTCTAAGTCGGTGCAGGTAAGTGTTAGTTTATCATCTTCAGCTTTAAGTTTAATACATTCAAGAATTGGGCTTGTTGATCTAACTGCAGCAGCTTTAACAACTTTTAAAACAGCATCAGCAAGTTCAAGCCCTTGGCATGTGAATTTCATAAGTTTTTCTCCTTAAGTTTTAGTAATTTCATTGTATCATAAAACAACATAAAAGTCAAGTAATATGGCACCAAAAAATTTTCAACTTGTTAACATTTAACAAAAAAATTTTGTGGATAAAAATATTTGATTTTTTAATCTTTTTGTTTTATCATAAATTTTTGTTAGACAATCTGTTTGTTAGTGTGTTTGTTCTAACAAAACATTTTAATTATAAAATTTAATAATTTATATTATTATTTATTAATTACGTATTTATTTTTTGTTAATTAATTTTTGCTAAGTTGTTTATTTTTCTTTTTAGTGCTTTAGTCTTTGGTTGTTTTGTTTTTTGTTGTTTTAAGTTTTTTAACTAAATTATTTTTTCTTTTTTGTTTTTAAAAAATGTTGAAATCAAAAATCAAGGCAGTCATCTTACTGATATTATTTTTATTTAATTTTTTCGTAGTAATATTAATAAGTGATGTGCATAAGTGCAAAACCAAAATTTAGCACCGCCAAAACATTGTTATTTACTAAGCAAAGTGCCCCAAGTTAGAACAAACTTTTGTGTTGAAAAGTGCTTAAAAAGTGCGTTGAAAAGGTTTTGTTTTGGTTGAAAACCCACAAAAAATGGTGGATAACATTTGCTGAGCGTTTGTTTTTGCTTCTTATTTGTTTATTTGTTAAATAATTATAATAAATTAATAATATAAAAATAATTTAATTAAGTTATTATATATATTATTATTTTTTTAAATAAATATTTTTATTTTTAAAAAAAATAACTAATAAAAGTAAATTTATTTTTTAAACTTAAAAAACTAAATTAAGTTATTTAACTTTTTTGAAAAAATAAAATAACTTTTTTTAGTTAATTAATAATAAAAAAAATTGTAAGAAATTATTTTATTAAAACAAAAAAACTTTTAAAAGTTATTTTATAAAAGTTTATTAAAAAAATTCAAAAATTAACTTATCT
>CAMVKM010000044.1 GCA_947168085.1 uncultured Clostridia bacterium
ATCTTCTTTTGGGTTCATTTTTCAAAAATGAATAAAAATTTTTCCAGCTTGGTACCACCTCATGGCCTCTTGGTTTACCCTTGGTTTACCCTTGGTTTACCTCCTGGCATCTATTTTTTTAAATTGGGTCACTTTTGGTCATGGCTGTTTTTATCTATTTTTTATATTTACCTCACATAATATCACATGGCCATATAATCAACTCCAGGATGCTGGAGCATGTCAATAATTTTATTATTGTATTTCGTATTAAATCACGTTTGGTCACTTTTTTTATGATCATGCAATAAACCCCCATATTTTTGGTAAAAAATAAAAACAATAATATTGCGTTAACTTGCTTTATTATTTCAATGGCTGGTGGTAACTTATCAAATAATTTTGGTTAATTTTTACAATCGTCTAAAGTTTAATTAAATTAATATATTTTTGCTGTTTGGTCTATATGTGCCAATGCTTTTTTATTACTTTTGTAAACCATCCAATGTTTTAATACTTATAACAAACAATAATTTGGCATTGCATGGCGTAACTTTTCATATTAAAAATAATTATACCTAAAATTAGTATAATAACACCAGGCAATACTTTAATTGATAAAACAACCCCTATATAACAAAAATAATTTTTAATTTTTTCCCATTTAAAAAAATTTAACAATAAACAATCAAAAATTAAAATGTAAAATTTATTAAATCAAATTAATTTAAAAATAGCTTGTTATAATATTTACAATAATATATTTAATATTTTGTTTTGGTTTATTATTGCAATTACATGGGGCATCTTATGATAATGTCCAAATGCCCCATGCATTTGCTTTGGTTTTGGGAGTTTTAAATTATAAAAATAAAAATAAAAAAAGGTAAAAAGTTTTATGTACAATCACGCACCAATTTATTAATTTTGGCATAATCCTTTTTTAAATCATTTAATTTTGTTTTATATGTCTTATTGTCATTATATTTAATTGGTATGTCGCTTTTTGTAACAAAAAACGGGTATGATACTTTGCAATAATCCATAATGTCATATGGGGTTGCCATAATCTTATTGTCAAACTCTTGTTGCAAATAATACAATATATTATTAATACCCAATTTTATAAATGCGTCATCTTCTTTTTTATAAATATAATAGTTTTTACCACTTATAAAAACGTCATTATTTACCAATGCTTGGGCTTGATATTCGGGGGCTTGATATCCTCCTTTAAATACTTTTTTATGCCTTTTTTTGTTCTCTTTTAATAAATTACTTAATGATTTGCTCATGGTTTTGTCATCAATCATTTTGTTGGATATTTCCACATACTCCAAATAATGGTCTAATGCATCTTTGGTGGTCATTGGTAATAATTCCAAACAACTATTTTTTACAATATCTTTTTGCATTTCATATGGTACGCTCCAGTAATTGGCCACATGATCATTAATTAATCCAATTATATTGTCTATTTCCACCATGTCAAATGCCTTGTTAAATGCATTTATTTTGCATATACCTTTATTTGTTATGATATAACCATTTGGTTTTAACTCTTTTTTAATAAACTGTTTTATATCCTCTTCATAATGTTTAATAATACTTTGTTTTAATTTTTCCATGTTTTACACCTTGTTAATATTTAAAGTATACTTGTTTATGGCTTTCGTATATCTCTTTTGCATTTTTTAATTGTTTAAATGCTTTATAAAATGTACTTTTGCCCATATCAAATTGCCGTTGGCACTCATCAATTAATGTTTGTTTTGGGATGCTGTCCACGTCCAAATTATCATCACTATTTATATAATGCCTCATTACCTTTTTAATGGCATCACGGTTGCGTTTATCTTTATTATTTAAATTTCCACGCACGTTGTCAATATCAATTTTACCCTCCAATGGATCCATGCCCAATGTCTTTAAACTATAATTTTGCATGTCAATGGCTAAATTATAGTCATCAATATGGATATGGTCATGGTATTTTAATTTTGCAATAGCTCCAGCAAAACGGTTGACGGCCAAAAAACTACGTGCATCTTTACCCAATGCCCTTGCCTCATTGTAATATGCAATTAATTGTTGCTCCAATTCGTCATCATTAATTGGTATTGGGTTAAAATTACGCCGTGCATATGCTAAATATTTGCGTAATACGTCAAATGATAATCGCATTATGCCGTCATCTTCGGTTGCATAATCATTTGGTTTAAATTGATTTAATATTGATTTACCAATTTTTGTGTCCATTTCAACGTTTGGTTTATCTTCTAAAGCAATTACTAAATCATAACGTGACAATAACGGGGGGTATATGTTTAATTGGTCATTGATACTTTTATTACTGTATGGGTCAAACCGTCCATAAATTGGGTTACCAATTGCAAATATACTGGTCTTTGCTGGTAACGTTTCATTTAACCCCCATTTACTTATGGTAAACTCCCCACTTTCCATGCCATCCAACATTTTTTGTGACTCTTCACGTGGCATTTTTTCGCTTTCGTCTAAAAACAAATGCCCGTTGTTTGCCATTGGGATGGCTCCAGGATTTACCATTGGCACATTTAAAACGGGGTCTTTGTCAACGGCTCCAGTTAATCCAACACCACTTGCATTTGTTCCACTTGCTTTTATGCCTTTTTCGGTCAATTTAAATGCACATTCTTTTAATTGAGTTTTACCCGTACCAGGATCACCAATTATTAATATGTGTATGTCCTGGCGTTCGGTGTTTGTATATCCAGCTTTGACCAAATAACATAATACGGCCAATTTAATTTGTTTTGGGATATGCAAATGGGGTGCAATGGAATTTATCAAAATATCAATTATATTATGGTTTTTTGACAATCCAATTAATGTGCGTTTGTCCTCTTCCGTAATTTCAATTTGTTTGTCTTCTAAAAGTACAACATGGTTTGCATCAATAACAAATTTATTTGTGCCGTCATCTTCATTTTGACCATTTAACACTCCAACAATGCGTATTTTTGCACCATTAACAATGCCCCGTGTATTACTTCCAGTTAAACAACATAATATATTACGTGGTCTTTCGTCGGTGCTTAAATCGTCGGTTGGCTCCTGGAGGCGTATATATTTTAAATCTTCGGCCGTGCTTTCACTTTTTAACAATCTAAATGCACGGTGGTTGCAATTTTTACATACTGTTGGCTCAATAATTCGTCCAACTTCCGTTTGTTCAACTTCATGCAATGTCATGCACTTTTTACACTCAAACACGGTTTTTTTATAATAAAATGTGGGTTCTAATACCCCTTTTATAATGCCCTCCGTTTGGATCATCTGACCAACTTTATTTGCTAACAACATATTTGTTGGTGTATGCTCCAGGTTGTCAAACTTAATTATTATATCATTGTCAATGTCCAAATTGTCTTTATGGGTTATCAAATCAATAAAAGCACGTTTTAATAAAGCAAATGCGTTTTGGGGGTTGTTAACAACTATATTGCTTAAATATTCGTCAAATTTATTTAAATTACCCCAATCAATAACAATGCTTTGTGGTAAATTTACCCGTTCATTTATATTGTATAACTCATTACTATGGTATTGTTTTAAATAATCTTTAAACCCATTTATTGGGTTAATATCACGTTTTACGCTCTTATTTGTTGTTGGTTCGTCACTTTTGTTTTGTTCTTTGGGTTCGTCAATGTGGCCATCTTCCAGGTCATTGCCCATCACTTCTTTTTGCACTTCATTAAATATTTGGGCAAACTCTTTGTTGTCTATATCTTCCAACACCTGGTTGGCTGTTATTTTACGCCCCAAAACTTCATATGCATCAGCATAATTTAACAATCCATTTGCCAATTTTTCGGCATCATCAATGCCAATTGGCACATGGTAAAATGTTGTTAAACGCCCCAATATTTCACGTTTAAACATTGCCCCCAAACGGTCAACGTCATTGTTAATATTTGAGCTATAAACCAATGTTGCACCACTTCCAAACCTTTTATTGTCTTCGGAATTGGTAACAATAAAAGCAACGGCGTTTTGGTCAATATTCCAATAAACCCGTATATTTTTGTTATCAATGTTTATTGCTGGATTTGTTATTATTTCCATAATTTAACGCTCCCATTAAATCAAAATAAAAAGCAATAACATTTATATGTTATATCTTAACAAAAATAAACATAACTGTTGGTTAATTGTTCTTTTGATATCCTGGAGCAATTAACCATAATAATATTATTTTTCTTATTTTGACCGTTTGATTTAATCATTTTTGTTTTGTAAACTCCTTTATGTATGGCTCCAAAAATAATGTGCCATCGTCATTTGCTCCAGTACATGCTTTAAACTCCAAATTATTTAATGCATTTTTCAATGTACTTATTTTAATGTCTTTAAATCCTTGATGGTTGCCCCTTTGCACCATATTGTTTTGCTCAAATGCATAATTTAATAATGGCCATAAATCGTGGTATTTTTCAATGGTCATATGTTCAATTGCTGACCATTCCACGTTATATGTTAATGTTACAACCTCATTGGATGCGTTGACGGTTTCCAATTTGCTTTTATCCAATTTACCATTGTCACATTTATATGCTTTACATTTAAAGACATGTTGGCGTATTTCAACATTAATATAAATAATATGATTATCAAAAATATTTGAGCTTTCGCCCACTTCCAAAATACGCAATAAAACTGGCTTTTTTAAATAGTCATTACTGTATTTAATGCCCTTTAATAATAAATCCTTATCTATACGTTTATTTGGGCGTACAATTAAATTAAACATATAATTGCCTCCCAATTTATTGGCCATCAATACCATTAATAATTATTTCCAATTGCTCATCACTTCCAGCATCATTATTGATGGCATCAATTAAACAATCTAATGCCCAATTTATAATGTCGCTGGTGTATGCCTGGCCTTTGGTTTCACTTTCATATAATACTTTTAACTCTTCAATAGCTAATGCGTGGCGTGGTGTCAAACTCACGTTACGTCTAACCGTTTTTAAAGTGTCATAATTTTTTGTTGTTTGTATATTCAAATTTTTAAAGATAGTCATAAATGTACCTCTTTTATTTAATTAAATGCAAATCAAACAACACGTATTTAATAAAAATAAAGGAGTATAATATATTTAATTACATGTGGTATTGGTTATAATACCAAAACACATTGTTTATATTAAACCTCAAACCAAAAATAAGATTAGTTACTATATTATTTTTGGAGTTAATCCAATTTTTGATAATTTCCAAATATTGGCCGTATTTGGATATTATCCAGGTATTTTTATTTTTTTACGCATTTTTTAATTACATATATTATTACATATGGTTTTTACTTATATAATATTTATGTATTAATGCAATTATTTTTGCTCAAATTGTTGTTGTTTTTTTAATTCCTCTTGTATCATTTCGTCATCCCTTTTTGCCTCCATCTCTTCCAACCTTTTTATTATTTTATCCACTTTGCTTAATTCGTTTACTAAATCATTATGTTTTTTAGTCAATTGCTCCATATCTTCTTTATATTGGGCGTTCTCTTTTTTTAAATCGTTTATTTCATGCAATAGCTTTGGCAAATCATACATTGGCAATGATGCATCATATTTTGGGGTTGGTTGCTCAATATATTGGTTAAATTCAACACCAACAACGTTGCCCGTGTTTATTCCAATGGCCATGTCTTCCATTTCATCCAGTAATTGCAATTTGATATTGTCATGGTTAATGTCATTTAACATGTCCACATATGTTGCCCCCAAACGGCTTAATGCTGTTTTATATTTGGGGTATGCTTTGGCCAATATCTCATTATGTGCATATTGTAATTTACGTATTAAATCATCAAATTGGATTAAATCAACCCGTATGGTGCCGTCTTCATACTCAATAAAATATAACCCAATTAAACATTGCTCAATTTTTATTATGGTTTCATTATCTCTTTTTAATGTTATATCTTCAATATAATTTGGAATTAATAACGGCTCCACGCCCTCATGCTTAATGTCTTTTTGTGGGGAGGTATACCCTTTTTTATCATCCCATACGTCCAAATTGGTTGGCATTGCTTTAACTTCAAATTGCCAACCATCCACATGGGTTGCTCCTTTGGGCAAATTAACAATATTTTTTGGGTACTTTTTTGGAATTGTAATAAATAGATCCAACGGGTCATTGCTCCAGGTGTTGCTTAAATTCATATTTTTTATATGATCTTCCAAAATATCATTAATTAAACGGGGCAATTTAATGTCTTTTGCTTTTGCATATACCTTTAAATCTTCCATTAATGGCTCTTTAATCCTAAAGGTATATTGTACACGTTTTATTGGGTCTTTTAAATACATATTGGTTTGCTCCACCTATTTTTATATGGTCACGCTAATGCGTAATTGTTGGATCTCTTCATTGCTATTTGTCAAATATTTGTTGGTTGTCGCAATGCTTTTATGCCGTAAAATGTCACGCACTTGGCTTATTGGTCTTTGCTCATCAATTAAAAGGTAACGGGCTAATGAATGCCTAAAAATATGTGACGTACATATATGGCCAATATTGGTGCCGTTCAATTCGTCACATTTACGGGCTATTTGTTTTAATTTTTTATTGACTGTTTGACGGGTCAATTGTTGCATCTTATTATTGATAAATAAATAATTGCAATCAGTGGTTGGTCTAACTTCCAAATAATCATTAATGGCCATTGCCGTTGGCTTTGATATATATATGGGTTGCTTTTGGTCACTTGCTTTGCCTTTACCTATGATATATAACACGGTGTTGCCATTAAATTGCTTTATGTCATCCAATGTTATGTTTACTAATTCATTAATACGTAATCCAGCTGTAAACAATGTTTTGATTATGGCCGTATACATTAACATTTGGGGTTGCTTTTTGGTACATGCTGGTATTGATGCCAATAATTGTTGGATCTCTTCATATGTTAGATATTTATAATTGCCTGGTTGGTCATCACTTAATTTTGATAATTTGACGGGTAACAATAAATTGGCCATAAAACTTTGTACTCTTAATAAATAATTGTCAATGCTGGAGCTTTTGAGGTTGCCATAATTGACCAAATACGCTTTGTAATTATTAAAAATGTTTTGGGCGTTCTCTTGTCTTATTTGATATATGCCCATGTCCTGGCAATATTTACAAAATTTTTTTAATATATACTCATAATTGTATTTGGTGGTGGGTTTGTTTTGTTGGTTTACAAATTCATTAATATAATTTGGTAATTGTTCAACGGGGTATATTTTTTTAATGCGTTGTTGGTCTTCCATTTTTTGATGCTCCTATTTTTCACATGATCATTAAATTTATTGCTCCAGGCATGTGCCTTGCATGGTCTTATTTTTGGGAGTCAAAATATATAAAAGTTCCTTTATACTTATAAAGGCACCAATTATATTGTATATTTTAAACCATTATAATACCGTATAATTACATATGTAATAATTAAATTTAATAATAAAAGCAACACATAAATAATAATTGGGTTTGGTATTAACCAAAACACCATTACATATGTATGGCTTTATTGAGTCATAATTAATAATTTCACATATCATGCCATGTTTGGAAAAATCAAAAAAACTTGAACAAAAATATAAAAATCATATCCAGCTATTAAACAAAAATTTTACAATTTACATGCTATTTTTTGGGGTTGGTCTTTACGGTCAACTCTTCCAAACGTGGCACATTAACCAGGTTTTGCTTTATTTCCATAACGTCAACATTACCAAAATTTGGTTTACTTTGCAATTTTTCAATAACTTGGGCATTATTAATTAAATGCAACTCTTTGATATTTCCAGGAGGTTGCATTAAATCACTTGTTGGCACTTGCAAATTAATGTCTTTTTTATGTCTTATCATTTGCCATGTGGAGGTATTGCGTATTTGGTTGTTGGTGTCATCCACCAATTGGTTAATGTTACCAGCAATTTGCATATTGCTTTTTTGGTATGCCTCCAGGTTCTCACGGTGTGTGTCTTCAATTGTTTTTAATAATTTTTGCAATGCTCTTTTGTTATCTTCCATTGTCTTATCAATTACAACGTCATATTGCTTTTTGGTTGCGTTTATTACCTCATCAATTAATTTATTAATGCCCGTTTCAATGCCTATTAATGCCCCGTTCCAATCAATGGCCATGCTTTTATATTGGTTTAATTCATTTTGCACATTAACCAATTGTATATGGTCATTGTCCATTGCCAATAATTGTTGCTTTATCTCTTCATTGGTCACGTGGTTGGTTACGTCATCATTGATGGCATCATTTTTTATTGGATCCTCTTTTGCATTGTCCTGGAGCTGGTGGCATTGACTTTTTAATTGTTCCATCTCATGGGTCATTTTGGCGTAATCTTCTTTTGATATTACAACCACTTTTTGCCCGTGTTTAAATTCACTTTTATTGCCCAAATTAATGGTTGCCGTTTCGTATGTGGTATATGGTGTTTTTGGGTTCTTTGCACGGCTTTTGCGTTGCCGTTCATATCTTTTTACGGTTGCATTATTAATATAATATTCCATCATTTATTGCTCCAGCTATTAATATTAATACATATGTAACGCATCCATATTTAATTATGTCACGTAACCATTACCAACACTATGAAAAATTAATATAAATATTTCCAAATTACTGTCTTATTACTGTTATATTACTGTAAAATATACATTGACAATGGCAATTATCATTAACAAATAACCATGTCATAAATAATGCCAATAGCTGGTTAAATTAAACCACATATTACATTAACATTGCAATTTGGTGGGGTATATCTTCAATAATTCAATGGCAAATAATACATTGCAAATGCTCATTAAATGCCATGCAATAACATTGCAAAAATAGACAATTTAAAATGGTTTACCTTTTTTATATACTGTAAAAACTAAAGCACATACAATGTCAATATTACATGGTTGGTCTTTAAATAGCTAATAAACCCCAAATTAATGGTTTATATTTTAGTATTGACTGTATTTAAAAAGACACCATGTTTTGGCCGTAAATATTGCCACTTTCCACCAATCAATAATGCATTAACCTATATTTTGAGCAACATACTTTTATTCTTTTCTTATACGACGCAGGGTTCGGGTT
>CAMVKM010000045.1 GCA_947168085.1 uncultured Clostridia bacterium
CAAAACTTTTACAGAAACAAAAAAAACAATAACAATAAAAAAACACCACTAATTTTGTGGTGTTTTTTTAGGAAGGTTGCCATTTACAACGAACAGGCGAAACTATTTTCCCTTCTTTTTTAAGTTGATCAAAAACTTTGTCTACAACTTTACGATCAAGACCAGTAATTTCTGCAACTTTGCCAGCGCCAACCGGCTCGCCAATTTTTTTCATAGCATTTAAAACAATTTCAGTATCTAACATTTTTACTCTCCCATTTGTTCAATTAAGTAATTTTCATAGCCAATTTCTTTAATAAGATTTAAGTGTTCTTTAACCCAATCATAGTGTTCTTGTTCATCTAAAATAAATTTCTCAATCATATTTTTTGTAACATAATCATCATCAAACAAAGCAAGACTTTTAGACATCATTGGAAGTGCCTGCTCACTTTCCTTAAGATCAAACTCAAGCATTTTTTTCACATCGTCAATAATCGGGTAGTTTTCAATCTCAACAACTGGTGTTTCACCAAGTTTAATAAGCCTTGCATTCACAGTTTTTGCCTCTTCCCACTCTTCGTCAGATTCTGCCATAATTTTATCGGCAAGTTTTTTAAAACCACGCTCTTTTAAAATTTGTGCATGAATTGAGTGTTGTTGTGAATTCCCAAACCAACCTTTTGCAAAAGCTTTAAGTAATTCAATTTTTTTCATAAACAATCTCCTTTTTATAAGAATAATTATACACATTTTTACAAGTTCTGTCAAAGAAATTTTATAAAAAATCCTTAACAAACAAAAAAAGCAAAAATGTTTTTTGCCTTTTTCATTATTTTGCAACTGACACAACCTTAAGTTCGCCGTGTCCTTTAAGATTTTTGCCTTTTGTGATGCGCGCTTCAATTGGAATGTCTTCACTGTTTTTCATGATTGGAGTGTCAAATCCAAATGCAAGTTCAATTGGAAGTGTGCAACGCTCCGAAAACAAAACAAAGTCTCCCGCACCCAAATTAATTAGTTTTACACCTTTGCGATATCTTGGAAGTTTGTCTATTTGAGCAATTAACACTCGTTTTACAAATCCTTGTTTTGTAGCAACAATGATTTCACCTTCGTCATTACAAATGTCTGCAAACACAACTTTGTCGCCGTCATTTAAGTTCATTCCACGAACACCGCCACTAATTCGACCCTGCATTGGAACATCATCTTTTTTGGCAAACAAAACTTGACCTTGCTTGCTCACAAAAATCATGTCGGTGTTTGGTTCATCAAACATAACAGCAATAACTTGGTCATCTTCTTTGATTTTTATTGCTTGAAAGTATGATTTTTGAACATCATAATCAACATATGGCGTTGCTTTTACAAAACCACTTTCGGTAAAGAACAAAAGTGATTGCTTTGCAAATTTTGTTTGGAAAATTGCAACAATTTTTTCATCAAGGCCAAAATCAGCAAAAAGTTCACGCGGAGCAACACCCTTGTCTTTGTATTTTGCAAGTGGAATATCTTTAACCCTGCATCTTGCACAATAACCTTTGTTGGTAAACACCAAAACAGTTTGGTCGGTTGATGTTGGAATGATGATGCTGTGAACCTGACTTAATTTTGAACCTTCCTTAAACACTTTGTTTGCTTTGTCATAGTCTTGTTGTTCAATTGCCTTAAGCCCACCCAAAGCGTTTACGCAAACGTAAACTTCTTTTGGAGCTTCAAGGTCAACTGTTTCCAAAACTTGTGCTTCTTCTTCACCCAAAATTTTGCTACGCCTTGGTGTTGCGTATTTTTTCTTAATTTCCAAAAGTTCTGTTTTAACAATTTCAAGCTGAAGTGCATTTGAGTTAATAACTGATGTTAAATATTCCACTTTTGACTTAAGTTCGGCAATTTCACTTGTGATTTTGCCAACTTCTAGGTTTGTAAGCCTTGCAAGACGCATATCAAGAATTGCTTGAGCTTGAATTTCTGAAAGTCCAAAACTTGCTTTCAATCTCATTTTTGCATCAACTGGTGATGTTGATGTTTTAATAATCTTAATAACAGCATCAATATTTTGAATTGCAACCAAAAGCCCTTCCAAAATGTGAAGTCTGTCTTTTGCGGCATTAAGTTCAAATTTTGTTCGCCTTAAAATAACTTCTTTTTGATAAGCAACATAGTAAGAAATTATTTGTTTTAAACCCATTGTTCGTGGCTTGCCATCAGCAATTGCAACCATGTTGATTGCAAAACTGCATTCAAGGTCGGTGGATTTTAAAAGTGCTTTTATGATTGCTTCTGGATTGCCGTCTTTTTTAACTGAAATAACAGCCCTAATTCCATGTCTGTCACTTTCGTCACGAATGTCTGAAATGTCACTTAAAATGCCTTTCTTTTCATCTCGAAGAGCCACAATTTCTTGAAGCAATTTTGCTTTGTTCACTTGATAAGGAAATTCAGTTATGACAATGTTTTTCTTGTCATTTTTCATTTCTTCAATGTGATACTGCGCACGCATCAAAATTTTGCCTTTTCCTGTGCTGTAAGCTCGTTCTAGGTCTGTTAAAATTAAGTTTGCACCAGTTGGAAAATCAGGAGCTTTAATGTAGTGCATCAAACTTTTTAGACTAATGTCGGGATTATCAATAAAAGCAACAACACCATTGATAACTTCTCCCAAATTGTGTGGTGGAATGTTTGTTGCAAGTCCAACAGCAATTCCAGAAGCACCATTAACCAAAAGGTTTGGAAAACGTCCTGGAAGCATTTCGGGTTCTTTTAATGTGTCATCAAAGTTAAGTGTCCATTTAACTGTGTCTTTGTCTAGGTCACGCAAAAGTTCCATTGCAAGTGGAGCAAGACGAGCTTCAGTGTAACGCATTGCAGCGGCACTGTCGCCATCGTTGCTTCCAAAGTTTCCATGACCTTGCACCAAAATTTCACTCATGTTGTGTGGTTGAGCAAGTCTTACCATTGCATCATAAACTGATGTGTCGCCATGTGGGTGATATTTTCCCAAACAGTCTCCAACAATACGTGCTGATTTTCTAAATGGTTTGTCTGGCTCAAGCCCAAGTTCAACCATAGAGTAAAGAATTCTTCTTTGAACTGGCTTTAACCCATCTTCAACTCGTGGAAGAGCACGGTCAAGAATAACATATTCACTGTAAGGCATCATGCTTTGATGCATCACTTCATCAAGCGAACCTGTTATAATTTTTCCTAAATTGCCCATTTGATTTACAACTTCATCTTGTTTTGTTTCGTCGTTTTCTCTCATGCTTTCTCCTCATGTTTTTTGTTTACAAAACTGTCTGTTTTATTAAAGTTTGCGTGTTGGCTAATGTAACTTTTTCGTGCCTCAATGTCATCACCCATCCAAGTTGTTATCATAAGTTCAGCATTTGCAGCATCTTCAACTGTAACTTGCAAAAGGGTGCGGGCTTTTGGATCCATTGTTGTGTCCCAAAGTTGTTCTGGATTCATTTCACCAAGTCCTTTATAACGCTGTATGCTGTAGCCTTTTCCAAATGATTGCAAAACTGCTGGAAGTTCAGCATCGCTGTAAACATATTCAATTCTGTCTTTCTTTTCAACTTTGTAAAGTGGTGGAAGCCCAATAAAAAGATGCCCATTTGTAACAAGTTCTTTCATGTATCTAAAGAAAAATGTCAGTAAAATTGCACGAATATGTGCACCGTCTTGGTCGGCATCGGAAAGAATAATTACTTTGTGATACTTTAATGCACTAAGGTCAAAATCTTCTCCAATTCCTGTTCCAAGTGCGCTTATGATTGTTCTGATTTCCTCATTTGCCAAAACTTGTGAAAGACGCTTCTTCTCTGCGTTAAGTGGTTTTCCCCTAAGTGGCAAAATTGCTTGAAATGACCGGTCTCTTGCTTGTTTTGCACTGCCACCAGCACTGTCTCCTTCCACAATAAAAAGTTCATTTAATTCTGGTTTTCTTCCACTTGCGCTGGCAAGTTTTCCAATAAGGTTGCTGTTTTCAATGCTATTTTTTTGCCTTGTGATTTCTTTTGCTTTTCTTGCTGCTTCTCTAACTTTTGCTGCGGCCTTTCCTTTTTTTACAGCAAGTTCCAAAACTTGTTTGTTTTCATTTTTTTCAAAAAGCATAACAAGTTGATTGTAAACAATGTTTTCAACTTCTGGCCTAATTTCTGGGTTTCCAAGTTTTGTTTTTGTTTGTCCTTCAAACTGAACATTTCGCATTTTGATTGCAAGAGCAATGGTAAGCCCTTCACGATAATCTTCACCAAGTGGGTTTTCTTCTTTGTCTTTCAAAAGATTAAGACGCCTTGCAACATCATTAAACGCTCTTGTTATTGCACTTTTAAGCCCTGTTTCATGTGTTCCGCCTTCACTGGTTGGAATGTTGTTTACATAACTAAAAATGTTTTCTGTGTAAGATGATGTGTATTGAAAAGCGCACTCAAGTTCAATCAAATCACTTTTTCCTGAAATGTAAATTGGAACAGGGTGTTCAACACCTTTGTTTGTGTTGAGGTAAGTTACAAAATCTTTAAGTCCACCATTATATTTAAACACTTGCTTTTGTGGCATTCCATTTCTGCCAAATCTTTCATCAAGCAAAACTATCTCCACACCCTTGTTTAAAAACGCAAGCTCTCTAAGTCTGTTCATTACAACATCATGACTAAAAGTAATATCTTCAAAAACTCTGTCATCTGGAAAAAATCTAACTTTTGTTCCAAACTTGTTTGATGTTCCAATTTCTTTTAATGGGCTAACAACTGCTCCACTGTGAATTTTTCCATTTTTGTTAATGCTTTCAAAACGCATTGCAAATTTTTTCCCATCACGACAAACTTCAACCTCAAGCCAACGAGAAAGTGCGTTTGTAACAGATGCTCCAACACCATGAAGCCCACCCGAAAAACCATAGTTTTCATTTCCAAATTTTCCACCGGCATGAAGCTGTGTGAAAACAACTTCAACACCCGACACTTTCATTTGTGGATGAATATCAACAGGAATTCCACGACCATTGTCCTCAACCTGGGCACTGCCGTCTTTAAAAAGTGTTACTGTAATCAAATTTCCAAAACCGTTTGAAACTTCATCAATACTGTTGTCAACAATCTCCCACAAAATATGATGCAGTCCTTTTGGTCCAGTTGTTCCAATATACATTCCTGGGCGCATTCTAACAGCGTCAAGTCCTTCCAATACAACTATATCTTTTGAATCGTAATCTTTACTCAAAACAAAAACCTCCGATGCTTTAATACTATATATTGTAACAAATTTTTTTGATTTTGCCAAAGACTTTTAAGCAAATTTTTTAAAAAAAACTAAATTTTTTGTGTTTTTTACATAAAATAATTGCATGAAAACAATTATTTTAACTGGTGGCGGCACCGCTGGACATGTTTTTGGCTGCCTTGCTCTTCTTCCAAAACTTGAAACTTTTTTTGATAAAATTGTTTACATTGGTGGAAATGGAATTGAAAAAGAAATTTTAAAAAACTACAAAAACATACAATATTTTGAAATACCAACCACAAAATTAGAGCGCAAATTCACTTTAAAAAATTTAGCAATTCCATTTGTGCTTTTAAAAAGCATTTTAGAATGCAAAAAAATCATAACAAAAACAAAACCAAACATCATTTTTAGCAAAGGTGGTTTTGTCAGTCTTCCTGTTGTGCTTGCTGGGGCAAGTAAAAAAGTTCCAACAATCTTGCACGAAAGCGATTTAAGTTTGGGTCTTGCAAACAAACTTGTAAAAAACAAAGCCAAAGTTATTTTCACAAGTTTTAAACAAACGGCTTTAAAATTAAAAAATGGTGTTTGGTCTGGCTCACCCATTCGCCCGCAAATTTTTTGTGGAAACAAACAAAATGCTTTAAAACAATTTAATGTTTTGCCAAACAAACAAGTTTTAACAATTGTTGGTGGAAGTTTGGGTGCAACATTTTTAAACAAACTTGTTGAAGAAAACTTTAATTTTTTATGCCAAAACTTTTTTGTAATTCACATCACTGGCAAAAACAAAAAAACAAATTTAAAACACAAAAATTATGTTCAATGTGAATATGTTGAAAACATACAAGATGTTTTTGCTTTAACAAACCTTGCAATCACTCGTGGTGGAAGCAATGCAATTTTTGAATTTTTGGCATTACAAATTCCAATGTTAATTGTTCCACTTTCAAAAAAAGTTTCAAGAGGCGACCAAATTGAAAACGCAAAAATTTTTGAAAAAGAAGGTTTTGCAAAAGTTTTAATGGAAGAAGAAAAACAAAATTTGCAAAAAATCTTAAAAAATATAGTAGAAAATCAACAAAAAATCAAAAAAAACATGCAAAATTACGCAAAAACGGACACTTTAAGCATTATTTTCGATACAATAAAAAAACACTCTATCAAAGATTAATTAAAAGAATAACATATGTTATTTGTTATCTTATCAAAAATTATAACATATGTTATTCATAAAAATTAGAACATATGTTTGACTTTTAAAGTTGTTTGTGTTATAATAATTTTATCAAAAAACAAAAAGGAAAACAAAATTATGCAAATGAGTTTTGCTGTTTTAATTGGAATTTTAGTTCGGCTGTTAAATGGCCAAACAACCGCCAAACAACTTTCACAACAGTTTGAAATCAGTCAGCGTTCAGTTTACAGATACATTGAAACACTTTGCCAAAGTGGTGTTCCAATTGTGTCTGTGTTTGGCAAATATGGTGGTTTTTTGATTGAAAAAAACTTTCAAGCAGCAAACTTGTTTTTCTCCTTACCAGAAATCGATGAATTAATTTTAAGCACCAAAAATGAAACTCTAAAACAAAAATTAATACTACTTAAAAAAGGCAACAAAAAAGAACCTAAACCTTAGGTTCTTTTTTTAGTTTCCAACCACACTAACAGTGCCGTTTTCAATGTTATATGGAAGTATCGTCCATGAAATGATTACATACTGCTCACCATTTGCAAAAATGTAATTTGGCTTAAATTCATCTTTAAGATGTATGATAAAAATGTAGGTTCCTGCTCTTAGCGCTTGCGTATTGCCTTCAATTGTCATTTTTGTAGAATCAAAATTTTGTAAAACACTTGTAATGTCTTGTGTTGAACCAGTAAATGTAACCTGATTATTCTCAAGATTTAAGCTTGGCGTTGTAAGTGTTTGTTTTGTAATAGTCCAAGAAACTTGCTTTGATGCTGCTCCATCACTAAATTGATAGTTTGCTGTTGGTGTAAAGGTTGCATAATAAGTTCCAGCATTGGTTGCACTTGTTGTTCCACCAACTGTGAGTTTGGTTGTGTCATAGCCACTCCAAACAACGTTTCTTGCACTGCCATTGTAGGTTAATGTGCCGTTTTGGCTTGGCAACGCACTTGCGTCAATGTTTGCTTTTGCAATGGTCCACTCAAAAGTTAGGGCATTTGTTGTGCCATCACTCCACTGATAGTTTTTCTTTGGCAAAATCGAAAACTGATAAGTTCCGGCATTTATGGCTTGTGCTGTTCCTTGAAGCTCCATTGTTATTGCATCAAAGCCCGTTATTGTTGGATATTGCACCGAATCATTAAAAGTTAGATTTGCAGGAATTGTTACTGTTGGCTTTGTTAAGCTTGTTTTGTTGATTGTCCATGAAAGTTGCACTGGCGTTGTTGAACCATTTGCCCATTTGTGAAGCGTTGTGTCTTTTAACGCAATTGTAACATAATAGGTTCCAGAGTCAGTGGCTTTGTCAACACCTGTAATTTCCATGTCATTTGAATTAAAATCATTCATCAAAAAGTTTTGAACTGAACCATCATAGTTGTAGGTTGCACTTCTTGCTGTTGGCGCTGTTTGTTTAAACAAAAGTTCTGGATATTGTCCTGCTTTAAAATACCACTCATTTGTTGTCCAAGTGTTTGCAAAATTGCTTGGCTTTGTGTTGTTTGTTTCTGGTCTCATGTTTGTTGTTGAATAGGTGTTACATCCTGTGGTTGTAATATGTGTGCTACTAGAACATACCCCAACAGAAGAAATCGAACTATCTCCATAACAATTTGTAATTGAAAGATAACCATATGCTGTTACTGATGTGTTTACGTAACCAAAAATATGAGAATAAGAAACTCCTTCAAGCTTTGCGGCATTGTAACAATATGAAATGTATGTTGTTGTATCTGTTGTGTTTTGACCAGCATATAAGTCAGATAAGATACCACCAACTTGATGACCAAACAAATATCCCCTGTTAAAGCAATAAGATAGTGAGTAGCCAGCATTGTCAAATCTCCCAACAATTCCACCAACAGCACTCCACACAGTTGTTGGACCAGCCACCACACTACCAAGGTTGTAACAAAAACTAATGTTTGAAGACATGTTGCTAATCCATGCAACAACTCCGCCCATAACTGCAGGGTTTGAGTTGTTCATTGTTACGTTGCCTTTGTTAAAACAATTTTTCATTGTAAGAACAGCATTAGTTTGAACAGGACCAACAACTCCACCAACAGTTGCACAACCAAGAATTCCGCCTTCATTAAAACAATTTTGTATGGTTAATGGCACCTGAACTGTTCCAAGCACTCCACCAACACCAGTTGAACTGTTGGTTCCAATTGAACCATTGTTCATGGAGCCATCAACCAAAAATGAAGCTCCACTGCCCCCTGAAAGCATGCCACCAATTCCACCAATATTATACGCACCAGAAACCGCACCGAAGTTTTTACAGTTTAAAAATTTTTGTTGTTTTGTTATGAGAGAGTTACTGCCACCCAAAATTCCACCAACATTAGAGCCACCTGATGAAGAAATTGTACCATAATTTGCACAATTTTCAAAAATAGCTTCCGCATTTTCATCACCCACAGCACCACAAATTCCACTGAGCCAATTTATTCCACTAACAGAACCTGAGTTTGAGCAATTTTGAATTGTTGCTGTTGTGTTAATAATGTAAGCAACAATTCCACCAGTTGTTTCATTTCCGCCAACAATGGTTCCAGCATTTTTACAATTTGTGATTGTAATTGGTTTGTAAACCAGACCAACTATACCTCCACATCTGACAGCAGAAATTGTGCCACTGTTATAGCAATTTGAAATCACTCCTTTAATTGAATTACTGTTTTCTACACCCAAAATTCCGCCAGTATAATTTGCAGCAGAAACATTTCCGC
>CAMVKM010000046.1 GCA_947168085.1 uncultured Clostridia bacterium
AATACTCCCATATAACATAGAAAATGCAACAGTTAGCGTTGGTGGGAATTAAAAATTTAAAAATTTTGACTTTTTGCAAAAAAACACTAGACAACAGCAAAAATTTTTGATATAATACCTTTATCACTTAAAGGAGAAAATTATGGTTTTCGAAAGAATTCAAGAACTTTTGGCAGAGCAAATGAACATAGACAAGGAGAAAATTACTCCACAATCTCATTTGATCAATGATCTTAAAGCGGATTCATTGGACATGGTTGAAATGCTTATTTCACTTGAAGATGAATTCAAAATAAGTGTTCCTGATGAAGATGCAAAAAATCTTCTTGTTTTGGGAGATTTGGCAGCTTATGTGGAGAAAAAAATAAGCAAATAATTTTTTTGGAAGAACATCTCTTCCTTGTTTTTGGAGAGCTGGCTGAGTGGTCGAAAGCGGCGGTCTTGAAAACCGTTGAACTGAAAGGTTCCTGGGGTTCGAATCCCTAGCTCTCCGCCAATAACAAAAAGCACAACTTCAAAAAGTTGTGCTTTTTGTTTGGAAAAGGTGTTTTTAAAAGGATTTTAGTTATGAACAAAACAGAAATTGAAAACATTGAAACCTCAAATTTTATTGAAGAAGAAGTTAAAAAAGATTTGTTAAATGGTGTTTATAACCATGTTTTAACTCGTTGTCCACCAGAGCCAAGTGGATACTGGCACATTGGACACTGTAAGGCATGGTTTATAGATTTTGAAACCGCGAAAAAGTTTGGTGGAAAAACGAATCTTAGAATGGACGACACAAATCCAACAAAAGAAGATGGTGATTTTGCGTCAAACTATGTTGATGAGCTTAAATGGCTTGGATACACACCACAAAAAGTGATTTATTCTAGTGAAGAATATTTTGACAAAATGTTTGAACTTGCTAAAGGTTTGATTGAAAAAGGAAAAGCCTATGTTTGTGAACTTTCTGCCGAAAAGATAAGAGAAACAAGGGGTGATCTTAAAACTCCAGGAAAGGAAAGCCCTTTTAGAAATCGCCCAATTGAAGAAAGTTTGAAAATGTTTGAAGACATGAAAAATGGCAAATTTAAGGATGGGGAAGTAACTTTAAGAGCCAAAATTGACATGTCGCATCCAAACATGAACATGAGAGATCCAGTTATTTACCGAGTTTTGCATGCAACACACTACAAAACAGGTGACAAGTGGTGCATTTATCCAATGTATGATTTTGCTCATCCAATAGAAGATGTTTTGGAAGGAGTTACACACAGCCTTTGCACAATTGAATTTGAAGATCACAGACCACTTTACAATTGGTTCGTGGACAATTGTTTTGACCATCTTTCGTATAAGCCAAGGCAAATTGAATTTGCTGCGTTAAAGTTTGAAAATGTGCTCATTGGAAAGCGTTATATGAAAATGCTTGTAAACAACAAAAAAGTTTTGGGGTGGGATGACCCAAGATTTTACACAATCGCAGGAATGAGAAGGCGTGGAATTACAGCTGAAGCTATTAAAAATTTTGTAAATTCAGCGGGAGTTACAAAAGCTGTTTCAATCATTCCAATTTCAGCTTTTGACTACTACATTCGTGATGATTTAAACAAAATTGCAACCAGAGCAATGGTTGTTTTGGATCCACTAAAAGTTGTGATAACAAACTATGAGGGTGAAACGGAAGATATCGAAATTGAAAACAATCCAAACGAAGAAGAAAAAACATTTCACACTTCAAAATTTGGAAAAGAAATTTTTATTGAACAAGAAGACTTTAGTCTTACTCCACCACCAAAATACAATAGGCTTGTTGTTGGAGGATATGTTAGGCTTAAAAATGCTTACATAATTAAATGCAACAATGTTGTTTATGACGAAAACGGACAAATTGACCACCTTGAATGTGAATACATAAAAGAAAGCAAAAGTGGTCAAGACACAAGTGGCATTAAAGCAAAAGGAACAATTCATTTTGTGGAAAAGAGCAACATTGTGCCTGTTGTTGTTAGAGAATTTAAAAACCTTACAAAACTAGACATTTTAGAGCCAAGCAAAGCTCTTGAAAATGGCGCAAGTTTGGAAGAGATTTTGGAGCCTGATTCAATGAAAGAAACAACTGCTTACGCTGAAAAGTTTTTGCTTTCAGCAAAGCCTGAACAAAAATTTCAATTCATGCGAAAAGGTTTTTACTGTGTGGACAAAGATTCCACTCAAGACAAACTTGTGTTCAATAAAACGACTGGTCTTAAAGATTCTTTTAATCCAAAAAACTAATTTGCAAAAATCATAATAAAAAATTAAAAAATAACGCAAAAAATGCGTTATTTTTTGTTATTTTTTTAAAAACATTTAATTTTTTCAGAGTTTTTAACACAAAAACATTTTTACTTTAAAAGTTTTTTAATGTCTTCTTCAAGTTCTTCCGGTTTTTCTTTTGATGAAAAACGTTTAACAACATTTCCATTTTTGTCTACTAAAAATTTTGTGAAGTTCCATTGAATTCTTCCAGGGATTTGTTCTTTTAAAAAAGTGTAAAGTGGGTGAGCTTCTTTTCCGTTTACATTAATTTTTGAAAACTGAGTAAAAGTTACATCATATTTAAGACTACAAAATTCTTTTATTTCTGCATTACTTCCAGGGGCTTGGTGCAAGAATTGGTTGCAAGGAAATCCCAAAACTTCCAATCCTTTGTCTTTGTAGGTTTTGTAAAGTTTTTCAAGGCCAGCAAATTGTGGGGTGAACCCACATTTTGTTGCTGTGTTAACAATCAACAGAACCTTTCCTTTAAATGCATTAAAATCAATTTCTTGTCCATCAATACTTTTCATTTTAAAATCATAAATACTTGCCATATTTTTCTCCTTTTTAGTTTTTTATGTTTAAATTTTAAACAAAAACTTTTAAAAAGTCAACTAAAAAAAAGAAAAAAAGGCCAAAAGCCTATTTTTCCCCAAGGTCAAGATAATCATTTGGATCAACATTTACGCCATTAAGCCATGTTTCAAGGTGAAGGTGAGCGCCGTCGCCAGATTCACTTTTTGCAGTGTTTCCAACATGACCAATAACTTGACCTTTTTTTACTGTGTCGCCGTTTTCAACTTCCACATCATTTGAAAGTGATTTGTAAACAACAACAAGACCATTTCCAACATCAAGTTTAACAATGTTGCCCATGAGATAGTTGTAACTTACCTCAACAACTTTTCCATCAAGAACGGCATAAACATCAGTTCCTTCTTCAGCTAAAAAATCAATTGCCTTGTGAGCCTCCCATTGTTTTAATGTTTTGCTGTATTGAAGGGCTGAATTTGAATAATCTTTTAAAATGTTAGATTCTTTTATTGGTAATGTAAATTCAATAATTTCACCAGAAACTGGGTTTACGCTTTCTTCAGCTTTTGGAGCCACATGCTTGTTGCTTGTGGTTGTAAGAGCCACAATAAAAACTAAAAATGCCACAGCTAAAGCAAGAAAAAACCAGTAACCGTATTTTTTTAATCCTTTGATAAAGTTTGATTGTTTTGTTGACATGTTTTTGTTCCCCCTGATTTTGATTGTTTACGATTTGCAAAAATTTAAACCAAAATTTTTAATTTTTTTGTGTTTTTTGTGTTAAAAATTTGTTTTTTTCATCAAAAGCCCCCCAAAATTAAAGGTGTTCCAATTGTTGTTAATTCAAAATTTTGTGCTATTTGAAGATTTACTTTTTGTCCATCAATCAAAACAAAATTTGGAAATTTTGGAGAAAAAGCATAAACAATTTTAATGTTTTGTGTGTTTTCTGTTTTGATGATTTTTGCGTTTAATTTGTTTAAAAAGTTTGTTATTTTAAAATCATGGCTTTTTACGCAAAAACTTTCACCATCAATTTTTGATAGATTAAGTTTACTGAAAATTTCTTCAGCATTTTTTGTGCTACATTCAATTAAAAATCCGTTTCCATTTTTGGTTGTTGATGTTTTTTCACTTTTAAAATTTTCAGTGCTAAAAAAAGTGTGGGTTCCAAAAAAAGTTTTTGAAAAACTTGAAAGTGAAAGTGTTGTTTGTGAAAAAAGTAATGCCAAAGCAATGAAAACAAATGCGATAAATTTTTTCATACAAAAATTATTGTCCTAAAAAATTTTTCTAAACAATTTTTAAGATTAAAAATTTTTTATGATTTTTTTAAAAATGTTTTACTTTTTTGTTTTTGTTGTGTTATAATAAAAAAAGTAAAATGGGAGAAATAAAAATGAAAATAAAAAACAACACACAAATCATTTGCACTTTGGGGCCAGCATCCAACAAAAAAGAAATTATTGAAAAAATGATGCAAAAGGGTATGACAATTGCAAGAATTAACATGAGTCATGGCACATATGAAAGTTTGCAAAACATCATAAATGAACTTGCGCCACTTCGAAAACAAGGTTTAAAACTTTTGATTGACACAAAAGGCCCAGAAATGAGAATTGGAACTTTTGAAAAAGGTCAGGTTGAACTAAAAAAAGGCCAACTTTTCACTTTTACAACAGAAAATTGTTTGGGGACAAAAGAAAAAGTTTTTCTTAAATACAAAGGTTTGGTAAAAGAGGTTAAAACAGGTGATATGATTTTTGCTAATGATGCAAAAATTCAGTTAAAAGTTTTATCAGTAACAAAAACAAACATAAATTGCAAAGTTGTGTTTGGTGGTGTGCTTTCAAACAACAAAAGTTTAAATGTTCCAGGTGTTATTCCAAAAACAGCTTTTTTGTCTGCTGTTGACAAAAAAGACATTTTGTTTGGAATAAAAAACAAAATGGATTATTTGGCGCTTTCTTTTGTAAGTAATTCACAAAATGTTTCAGATGTTAAAAAGTTTTTAAAACAAAATAAATATGAAAATGTTAAAATTATTTCTAAAATTGAAAATGCTTCTGGTGTTTTGAATGCTGGTAAAATTTTGGATGAAAGCTATGGTCTTATGGTTGCTCGTGGTGACCTTGGTGTTGAAATTCCACTTGAAAAAGTGCCGGTTATTCAAAAAAAGCTTATATCACTTTGTAATGTTCGTTGCAAGTTTGTTGTTACTGCCACCGAAATGCTTGAAAGTATGACAACAAACAGAAGACCAACAAGAGCTGAAGTTAACGACATTGCAAACGCAATTTATGATGAAACAAATGCTACAATGCTTTCTGGTGAAACATCAGTAGGAAAAAATCCAGTTTTGGTTGTTGAGACAATGTCTAAAATTATTGCTGAAGTTGAAAATCATCTCTACAACACAAAATCTGAAAATTTGAATTTCTAAAAACAAAAAGTCCAAGAATTTGGACTTTTTCTGTTTTGGCGTTGATAATTGTTTGACAAAGCAAAATTTATGTGTTATAATAAAAATAACAAAGATAAAAATAAATTGAATTCTTAATCAAAACAAAGTTACTTTTTAGCAAAAACAGAAAATTTAAAGAAAGATGGTAAGGTGAAAATATGAAATATGTAAAAGAAGTGACAGAATATTGTTTTAAAAACTTTTGGTTTGTGATGCTGTTTGCAATTGGTCCAATTGTGTTTGTTGGGCTTTTGTTGCATCCTTTTCAATTTGTTGAATTTTTGTTTAATTATCCTTTAATGGCTTCAAGTGTTGAAGGATTTGCAAACTTTTTCTATGCAATTGTTCCATTTGATTGGTTAACAATTTTGATGAGTGTTGTTGCAATTGTTTTGTGTGCGGTTCTTTTGTGCATGCTTTTAGGAAGGGTTGAAAGGCATTTTAGAACGGGCAAAAAAAGTTATGAATTTAACAAATCAGACTTTAATAACAACTTTTTAAGTGTGTTGTTTGCAATTTTCTTTTTGTTTTTGGCGATTTTTGTTGTTGAGATTATTGCAACATGTCTGATTGTGTTTTTTGATTTTATTTTTGCAAAACATGGGCTTATTGTGTTGAGTTCAATTTGTGTTTGTGTTGTGGGCATTTTAAGTTTTGCTTTAATTGCTTTGCTTGTTCTTTTGTTTGGTGTTGCCGCCACAGACAAAATGATTATGGGGTCACCATTTGTGTCAGCAATGGGAACGGCCTTTAATGCACTAAAGAAAAACACATTTAAAATTTTTGTTGCCACACTTTTGCCTTTTATTTTGGCAATAGGTTTAAGTTTGCTTGGAATATGGCTTAATGTTGTTTGGCTAAGTAATATTCTTTCACTTTTTGTAATGATTCCATACATTTGTGTTCTTGTTATGATTGTGTTTTTTGAATATTATGATTTGGTCCGTTATGACACAAGACCATATTACAGTTTAAAATAGGTGAAAAATGATTGTTGAAAACAGTTTTAAAATAAGTTTGAATAAATCAAGTTTAATTTGGAAAATTTTAGTATATCAAGTTATAACACTAATTTTTGTGTGCGGAATTTGTATTGCATGCTTTTATCCGCTTTTTGATCATCTTTTTGAGCACGAGTATTTTTCAAAAGTTGGAACATTTTTTACAGCAAACATTTACAATTTTAATTTGGGATCGGTAATGTCTCAAATTGGTGATTTAATAATTGAAATTTGGTCAATTATTTCAGCAGACACAGGTCTTTTGTTGATGGCAATTTTTTGTGTTGTTACCTTTGTTGTTTTGTTCACTTTTGCTAGTGCTATGATGGAAATTCCAGTTTGTGAAGTAATTTATGGCTACATGGGAAGTTACACAAAACTTAATTTCACAGGAAGTTTTATAAGTAATCTTTGGAGAAGTTTGAAGTTTGGTCTTTGTAAACTTGTGACATCAACAATTTTTGATTTAATTATTTTTGCAGGACTAATTTTTGGTATACTTCAATTTGGTCATTCAAACATTTTAGACATCATTTTGCCATTTATCTTAATTTTTGGCTTGATTTTGTTTGTGTCATTAAAACAAAGTTTGTTTGCTCTTTGGCTTCCAAACTTGGTAACAAACAATCAAAAAATTTGGAAAAGTTTTGCTCAAAGTGTAAAACTTAGTTTTAAAAACTTTAAAACAGTTTTTAGTATAGCAATTATTTTAATGCTAATTTTCTTTGCTGTGAATTTTGGCCTTGGTGTTCTTACTTGTGGTGTTGGACTGTTGTTTAGTGTTCCAGCAAGCATTTTGTATTTTATTGTAACAAGCACTGTTATGTTTTTCCACTTTTCTGGGCTAAAATATTATGTTGACAAAGACAAAATCATAACAACCAAAAAACTTGAAGACATGGAAAAATTAAAAAATCTTGAAAAAATAATTTAGAATATATAAAAGGAGAAAAAAGTGAATCAAGAAAATATAGAACAAAAAATGAAAAATGTTGAAGAGCAAAAAACAACCCCTTCAACTTTTCAAAAATCTTCAAACACAAAAAAACGCATTTTTGAGCGTAAAGAACCAAAAAAGAGCTTTAAAAAAATGTATCAAGATACTAAATTTAACAAAAACAAATTAAAAGTTATGTTTTTTGGTGGAGTGGGAGAAGTTGGAAAAAACATGACAGCACTTTGCTATGGCGATGACATCATTGTAATTGACTGTGGTGTTGCTTTTCCTGACAGCACAATGCCAGGGGTTGATTTGGTTGTGCCAGACATGACATACTTGAAGCAAAATGCAGCAAAAATAAAAGGAATTTTTATAACGCATGCACATGAAGACCATATTGGTTCTTTGCCATACTTTTTAGATGATGTGAAGGCCCCTGTTTTTGCTAGCAGACTTACAATTTCAATGATTGAAGGAAAACTCCGTGAGCATCCAAACACAAAATTAATTCCAAGAATTGTGAAACCAAAAGATGTTGTAAAAGCAGGATGTTTTCAAGTTGAATTTATTCATGTAAATCACTCAATTGCTGGTTCACATGCATTAGCAATTAAAACTCCAGTTGGAACGGTTGTGCATTCTGGTGACTTTAAAATTGATTTCACATCACCACTTGAAGAAACAACAGACCTTTCTCGTTTTGGTGAACTTGGACAAAATGGAGTACATCTTTTCTTGTGTGAAAGCACAAATGCTGAGTTTGAAGGTTTTAGTTTGAGTGAAAAAGTTGTTGCAAACACTTTGCACAGCCTTTTTGAAGAATACAAAGACAAACGTCTTGTGATAACAGTTTTTGCATCAAATGTTCATCGTATGCAACAAATTATGTATCTTGCTAAAGAATTTGGCAGAAAAATTGCTTTTGCTGGTCGAAGTATGATTAACAACATGGAACTTTCTATGAAATGTGGAGAAGTTACTTTTGATAAATCTATTATTGTTGATATGGCAAAAATCAAAAACTTAAAACCACATCAAGCACTTGTCCTTTGTACAGGAAGTCAAGGACAAGAAACAACAGCTCTTGCAAGAATGTCTAGGGGAGAGTTTACAGGGCTTACATTGGGTGAAAATGATGTTGTTATCTTTTCATCTTCTCCAGTTCCTGGAAATGAAAAAGCGGTTTCTGCGATTATCAACCAATTAATTAATCAAAAAGTTTCAGTGGTTTACAATGATTTAGCTTCCGTTCATGCATCTGGGCATGCTTGCCGTGATGAGTTTAGAATTATGCATCGTCTAGTAAAGCCAAAATTTTTTGTGCCAGTTCATGGTGAGTCAAAACATCAACTTGCGCACAAAAAACTTGCAATGGAACTTGGAATGAAAGAAAAAGACATTTTTGTTCCACACAACGGTTCAGTGCTTGAAGTTACACCACAAGGGGCTTGTTTTGTTGATGATGTTGTTGCTGGTTCAAAACTTGTTGATGGATGCCTTATGGGTGAAATACAAAGCCCAGTTTTAAGTGACCGCAAACTTTTGGCAGATGATGGTGTTTGTGTTGTGTCTGTTGGTGTTAGCTTCAAACAAGGCAT
>CAMVKM010000047.1 GCA_947168085.1 uncultured Clostridia bacterium
TTATTATCTTTTTTAATTATTACATCAAATTCACAACCACCCATAATTCCACCAACACAGGTGTTGCCAGAAATGCTTGCTCTGTTTGTAACATTTTCAACTAAAACCGCATTATCGTTGGAAACTTTTCCAATTATTCCAGCCCTATCAGCTGAATTTGCAATAGTTCCATAAACGGTTAAGTTTTTTAAATAACCACCAGTAAAAATTCTAAACAAACCAACAGCATCATAATTTTCACTTATGGAAAGATTTGTAATTGAAAAACTTCCACCATCATAGTAATATGCATTTGGTGGAAGTGGTGTGAAAGACTTACTACCCATATCAAGATTTGCAGTTTGTCTAAAATATTTTCCACCAGCAAGATTTCTAACATAATTTAAATTTGCAGGAGTTGCAATTAAATAGGGTGAATCAATTGTTCCAGAACCACTTGGCAAAGTGGAATCAGTTCCATTCCACGCAGCGGTTTCGGATGGTTGATTGATTGGGACAACAACTTCCAAATTTTTTTGTGTTTGGGTTAAATTAACAATTAAAAGCCCCCCCCCCCGCAAGGGTTAGAGCAAAAATTACACAAACCAAAATAGTTTTCCAATTTTTCAATGCAAAACTCTTAAAACTTTTGTTTGTTTTCATAATTTCCCCCTATTTTTTGTTTTAGATACACTTTAATTCGCCATACTCTCTTGCTAAAACTGCGAAAAGTGAATCTACATATTGTCTATGGTCATAGTATACACATTTTTTTTAAAAATAGCAAACGATTTTAAATAAAAAATTAAAAAAAGTGCAATTTTTTTGTAAATTGCACTTTTTTGTGGGACTTTTTTGTTTAATTGTCAAGAATTGGTGTTGGTTGCGAGAGTGGAAACAATGGTAGTTCAAAAAAGCCTTCACAAACATCTTGATTTGCTTCTTGGCAAGGTGGAATGTTGCAATAGCCATAACTTGGCACCAAAACTTCAACTTCAGCAACAACTTTTATGATTAAAAGAACGCATGCGTCAAGCAAAAGTGTTGTGTCTGAAGAAAATGTTGCTTGTGGAATTACTGCGCTTGCCACTGGTTCAATTCTTGTTTGAATAAGTGAATTTTGTGGGACAAACAAAATTACGCTTTCGTCTAATGTTATGTAACCTTGTGCTGTGCCTTGCGTTCCTGTGCTGTCTTCAAAAACAACATCAATTGGAATGTTTGCCGTAACTGTTACTCTTGCAAAGTTTGGTCTGTCTTGCAAACGATTGATTTCAACATTTGAAAAAGTTGTGCTCAAAGTTTGAGATGCCGCACCAGAAACAAAAGTTAATGGCGCAGTTGGAGATTCTGGATTGAAATTTGTTAGTTGCACAGTTTGATTTTCAATATGTTCACGCTTTAGACAAGCGTCAAAAACTTTTTTTGCTTGCAAACAGATTTTTTCATTTAGGCAATGCAAAGGATTTCCACAAATTGGACCTGGCATGTTTTCTGTTCTTATCCCTGAAAAAAAAGACATCTAAATTTACCTCCATAATTTTTGGCCCTTACTACTTTCATAATATGAAAACAAAAAAAAATGTGTCACATTTTGCTCACATTTTTCTTTTTTAAGCTTTTTTTGCACTTCCAAACACTTTTTTTACCTTATATTCAACAAGCTGTCTAACCTGATCTTTTGCAAACTGCAAATATTTTCTTGGAGTGAATTCTTGTGGGTTTTCTTTTAAAAACTGACGAATTGCTGCCGTAAAGCAAACACGAAGATCGGTGTCATTGTTCACTTTGCACACAGCCATTTTACAAGCCTTTTTAATTAATTCTTCACTAACGCCTTTTGCACCCTTAATTTTTCCACCAAACTTGTTTATGGTTTCAATATACTCTTGTGGCACATTTGATGCACCATGCAAAACAATTGGCATTTCCGGCATTAAAGCAGACACATTTTTTAAAATATCAAACCTAAGAGTTGGCTCACCCTTAAACTTAAACGCTCCATGACTTGTTCCAATTGCAATTGCAAGGCTGTCTACACCAGTTTTTTTAACAAAATCAAGTGCTTGTTCGGGATTGGTGTATTTGTGCTCTTTGGCCGAAACATCATCCTCAACTCCAGCCAAAACACCAAGCTCCCCTTCAACTGAAACATGATGTTTGTGTGCATATTGCACCACTTTTTTGGTAAGAGCAACATTTTCTTCGTAAGGAAGATAGGAACCATCAATCATAACAGAGTTAAATCCAAGATCAACGCATTGCTTTACAATTTCAAAATTTTTGCCGTGGTCAAGGTGAAGTGCTATTGGAATATCTGTTGTTTTCATAACAGCATTCATAATGTCCATAATGTAGCCTGGGTTTGCATATTTTAATCCACTTTCACTAAGAGCAAGAATCACTGGTGATCTTTGATTCATGCATGCATCAACAATGGCACGCATCATTTCGATTGAACTAAAATTAAAAGCCCCAACTGCATATTTGCCATGAAGGGCATCTAAAAGCATTTGTTTTTCATTAAAAAGTTTGTTCATTTTTGTCTCCTTGTTTTTTAGTTAATATTTTTCAAAATATTAAACAAAAGTTTTTTAATACATTTTTATTCTAATAAAAAAATGAAAAAAAGTCAAACAAAAACTGCTTTTTTTACAAAATATTTTTGTTTTGCGCTTGTGTTTTTGGTTTGTTTTGTGTATAATTAAAACAAAAGGAGGAAGATTGATGCTTAGTTTGCTCATCACATCAACAGAAAGTGACATTGATTTTTTTGCTTGTTATGAAGAGATCATAAAAACAGCAAAAGCCTATGACAAAGACATTAAAGTTTTGTTTTTTGCAAGAGAAAATGACAAATATTTGCCATATTTTGCAAAAACAGCCTCCGAAAAACAAAACACTTTGCTTTTGGTTGCTGATTACAAAACCACAGATGATGAAATGACTTACATGGGTCTTGATATTTTAAAAGGCACAAACACCCTGCTTCTTTCGATTGACACTTTGCCTGATGTTTTGATTTCAGTTATTGAAAAACAACGAAAAGGTTTTGAAATTGTTAGAGTTAGAGAAATGAACAAAACGGGAAAAGATTTTTTTAGCCGCATTGGAATTTTGGCATATAACTTTGGACTTAAACTTTTTGGAAAGAAAAATTCTGACAGTTTTTGCGAGCCAAAAGTTGCCTATTTTGATGGAAGAATTGTAAACTCTCTTTCAAAAATTGTTGAAGACAACAAACAAGCAAGAATAACAAACTGTTTTCCACAAGTAAAAAACGGGCTTATTGAACAAAAACAAGGGTTTAGAGAAAAAAAGGCTGAAAAAACTTGGAACATGTTTGGCTATGGCATTTTGACATTTTGCTATCTTTTGATTTTGGTTGCCCTGCTTACCATTTACCCCATTTTTAACAACATGCTTTACAGCTGGTGGATGATTGTTGCCATTGTGTTGTGGATTGCTTTTGGATTCTTGGAAGCACTTTTAATTGCAAAAAAAGTGTTTTTAAGACGGTGTGGCTATGGCAACCGAGTGGACAACAATGGTGAGCCAATGTTTGATGCTCTATACTCTGTTACAACCGGAGATGAAGTTGATTTTGAAAAAATCACACCACAGACGCAACAAACAACAACACAAAATTTAGATTTAGGAAAACCTGTTTTAAAATCAAAAACAAAAAATGTTAAAACTGTAAAAAAACAAAAAAAATTAAGGAGTAATTAAAATGGAAAAGAAACAAACAAAAAAGGTGGCAAAAGCCCCAACAAAAAAAACTACAGTAAAAGCTAAAGTAAAAAAAACAGAAACTAAAAAGGTTGAAGTTAAAAAAACAGTAAATCAACAAAAAATCACAAAAATTGGAATTAACGGATTTGGTAGAATTGGAAGACTTGTTGCCCGCATTGCAGCAAAAGACCCAACTGTTGAACTTGTTGCTGTTAATGATCCATTTATGGATGCAGAATATGGTGCATATATGTTTAAGTTTGACACCACTCACCGTGCCTTTGACGGAAAAGTTTCGGGAAAAGGCAACTTTTTGAATATTGATGGCAAAAAGGTTGCATTTTTAACAGAAAAAGAACCCGCAAACATTGGTTGGGACAAATTTGGCGTTGATATTGTTGTTGAAGCAACTGGAAAATTTACAAGTTTTGAAGGTGCAAGCCTTCACCTAAAAGGCGGAGCAAAAAAGGTTCTTGTAACAGCCCCTGGAAAAGAAATGCCAGTGTTTGTTGTTGGAGTTAACGAAAAAGAACTTAAAAAAGACATGAAAATTGTTTCAAATGCAAGTTGCACAACAAACTGTTTAGCTCCTGTTGTAAAAGTTTTGGATGACAACTTTGGAGTTGTTGAAGGGCTTATGTCCACCATTCACGCAACAACAGCAACACAACTAACTGTTGACGGTCCAAGCAAAAAAGATTGGCGTGGCGGAAGGGCTGCAAGCCAAAACATCATTCCTTCAAGCACAGGAGCAGCAAAACTTATTGGTGTTGTAATTCCACACCTAAAAGGAAAACTTACTGGAATGAGTTTTAGGGTTCCAACAACAAATGTTTCTGTTGTTGACCTAACAGTAAAACTTAAGAAAGCAACAACTTATGAAGAAATTTGTAAAGCAATGGAAAAAGCAAGCAAAACAAATCTTAAAGGTATTTTGGGCTACACAACTGAAGCTGTTGTTTCAAGCGACTTTAATGGCTGCTCACTTTCAAGTGTGTTTGATGCAAGTGCCGGAATTATGCTTAACAGCAAATTTGTTAAAGTTGTGGCTTGGTATGACAACGAATGGGGTTACTCAAACCGCGTTGTTGAGCTTTGTAAATTAATGAACAAATAAGGGAAAATTTATGCGTTGTCCAAATTGTGGCGGAAGAATAAGACGCGGCAATGATCGTTGTCTTAAATGTGGAACAAAAGTTGATGACATAAAAAAAGCATCTCACCAACTTGCAATAAAAGCAAGAAAAGAATATGAACCAGACAAAGTTGTTTTTTCAACAGTGTTTCCAAAAGATCTATCATACAAAACAACTCTTGTGCTGTGCATTATTTTTGGTTGGATGGGACTTCACTGCTATTATGTAAAACGAAACTTTAAAGCAATTTTGCTGAGTTGTTTTACTGCGGCTTTTATGATTTTTATTATTCCTTTTGGAATTTTTATGCAAACTGGAGAAATTGGTTTTTTGACTAATTTTATGAGAAGTTTGCTTGCAAGTGGGCTTTATATAATCCCTTGCGTTTTAGGGGCACTTTGTGTTATTGTTTGGGTTCTTGACTTTTTTGCACTTTGTTTCAAAAACTTTTCTGTTCCAGTTGTTATGCCAGAAAAACCTGAAGTAAAAATGGCGGAACCTTTTCCAAAAAAAATGGGGAAAAACTCAAAACACTAATGGAGAATTTTATGAAAAAAACAGTTGTTGTTGGCATGAGTGGTGGCGTAGACAGTTCTGTTGCTGCCCTACTTTTAAAAGAACAAGGTTTTAATGTTATTGGGCTTTTTATGAAAAATTGGGAAGAAAAAGACCAGAATGGAACTTGCACTAGCCAACAAGATTATGATGATATGTGCAGTGTTTGCGACAAAATTGAAATACCCTATTACTCTGTCAACTTTTCAAAAGAATACTATGATAGGGTTTTTTCCTATTTCCTAAAAAGTTATGAAGAAGGAAGAACACCAAACCCTGATGTGCTTTGCAATCGTGAAATCAAATTTGATTTGTTTTTAAAAAAAGCATTAAGTTTGGGTGCGGATTTTATTGCAACTGGACACTATGCAAAAGTTTATGAAAAAAACGGACTTTTTTATCTTAAAAAAGCACTAGACAAAACAAAAGACCAAACCTATTTTTTAAACCAACTAAATCAAGACCAACTTTCTTTTGCTATGTTTCCTTTGGGCAATTTACCAAAAACCGAAGTTAGAAAAATTGCCGAAAAAAATGGACTTATCACAGCACACAAAAAAGATAGCACTGGAATTTGTTTTATTGGTGAACGCAATTTTAAAAACTTTTTGTCAACCTATCTTCCTTTTCAGGACGGTGAAATCAGAACCCTTGATGAAAAAGTTGTTGGAAAACACAACGGTCTTATGTTTTACACTCTTGGGCAAAGGCGTGGCCTTGGCATTGGTGGACAAAAAGACGGCAATGGTGAGAGATTTTTTGTTGTAAAAAAAGATTTAAAAAACAATGTTTTGTATGTAACACAAGGCGAAGATGATGAATTACTTTCAAAAGCACTTGATGCAAACACTTTTAATTGGATTCCAAAAATTCCTGAAAAACCTTTTGAGTGTTTTGCAAAATTTAGATATCGCCAACCTGACCAAAAAGTTTTTGTGTCGCCAACATCAAACAACACTGTTCACATTGATTTTGCCGAAGGTCAAAGGGCTGTTACTGAAGGTCAATTTGTTGTTTTGTATGACCAAGATGAAAACTGTTTGGGCGGCGGCGAAATTATCGAAGTGTTTAAATAAAAAAAGAAGCAAATTTTGCTTCTTTTTTTAATTTCCACCAACGCTAACTGTTGCATTTTCTATATTATATGGGAGTATTGTCCATGCAATCACAACAAAATTTTGACCATTTGCAAAAATGTAGTTGTTTTGATATTCTGGCTTTAGGCTCACAACAAAAACATATGTTCCTGCCCTTATTGCCTGCGTGTTGCCTTCTATTGTCATTTTTGTAGAATCAAAGTTTTGCAAAACATTTGTTATGTCTTGTGTTGTGCCAGTAAATGTTGTTTCATTGTTTTGAAGGTCAAGGCTTGGATTTGTTAGTGTTTGCTTGTTAATTGTCCATTCAACTGTTTTTCCTTCAGTTGTTCCATCTGCCCACTTGTAGTTTGCTGTTGGAGTGAAGGTTGCTTTGTAGGTTCCCGCATTCGTGCCACTTGTTGTTCCACCAACTGTTATTTTGCTTGAATCAAAGACGCTCCATGAAACATTTTGTGAATTTCCTGTGTAGTTTAAGTTACCACTTTGTGTGGGCAACAAGCTTTCGTCAATTGTGGCTCGGTCAATTGTCCAAGTTAGCGTTTTTGCAGCAGTTGTGCCATCTTCCCAAACGGAAGTGCTTGCATTTTTAAGTGTTAGCGTGCAAGTGTAAGTGCCAGCATTTGTGGCAGTGTTTCCTGAAATTGTCATGTAGTTTGTGTCAAAGCCGCAAACCATTAGTGTTTTTGCTGTGCCGTCGTAAACAAATGTTTGCAAAACTTCTGGTAATGCAAGTGTCTTTTTAATTGTAGGCAAAGCGCCTGCAACAAAATTCCAGTTGGTTGCTGTCCAATGTGATGAATTGAAGTTTGTTGATGGCGAGCCATCACTTGCCGATTTCATTTGATCAGTGGTTAACCCACTTGAACCAGATGTATACAAAATTTGTTCTGATGTATTCTCTGGAGTCCCCGTAAGGTTTCCCGCATAGAAATTTGTGCTATAATGGCAACATATTATTGACACTGATGTTTTTCTGTTTTGAGTTCCTAAAATTCCGCCAATGTAATTGCTAGTGTTCGTGCTTGTAACTGATGAAGCATTATAACAGTTTTTAATGAGCAAACTACTTAAGTTTGACCACATTCCCTCATTACAATACCCAACAATTCCACCCACATAACCATTGGTTACACTCACGGCTCCCGTATTATAACAATTATCCACAATTGTAACACCACGACAATATGAGCCAATTCCACCACCATGAGAAACCCCAGAAATTATTCCAGTATTAAAACATCTCATTATGGTAGCGTTACCAGAAAAACTTCCAAATATTCCACCGGCACCTGAGACTGTTGATTTGATATTTCCTGTATTATAACAATCAACAATTTCACAAATCGAATCATTACCACCTTCAAACCAGCCCACAAGTCCACCACATTCTGAACGTGCTGTCACAGAACCTGTGTTATAACAATTTTTAACATGCAACCTATTGCTATTGCTATCTTCTCTACCAACAATTCCACCAACAGCACCTCGAGAACCACTAATGTTTCCCCCATTAAAACAATGACTTATAGAAACATCTGCCCCATAAAATTCAATAAGCCCAACAATTCCACTAGCATTTGAGTTCCCGCTTGTTGCTGTTGATTCAATTGAACCTAAATTATAGCAATATGAAATATTTGTAATATATTTGTTTAGTTGCGATGAATTTGAAATATCACCAACAATACCTGACACATCTTTAAGACCTTTTATATGAAGGTAAAGCCCAGACTGAAATACCGCCATCTCGTCAGTAGCGATTGATAATTAAGGGCCCCGCAACTACGAGGCCCCTTATTATCATTTATCATTTATCCATTATCATTTAATATGCGTGATCGTTTTCGATCTCTTCTTTTGTTATCTTCTTGCTGTCGATGGCTCTACAGGCATAGATGATATATGCCAGAACGAATGGTACGAGTAGTGATACCCAGAACATCGTGGTAAGAGTAAACTCACTGGAACAAGAGTTCTGAATTGTCAGCGAACTCTGAAGATCGGCTGTTGAGGGATAGTAGGCTGTGTTGTTCCAGGCAGAACAGAGCAACAGCGGCAGCACTGTTATTACAGTACCTATTCCCGCAGGCCATATTCCACAAGTGTAATCCTTTGAGAGGATGGTCTTCCCGATGCCGAAGAGTACCATCACCACACCTATCAGGAACAGTATCAGCAGATACCACATCTCAATGAAATTATTAAGATACTTGTAAGGTTCCATATAGATACGTCCCATCTCGTCGACAGCGAAG
>CAMVKM010000048.1 GCA_947168085.1 uncultured Clostridia bacterium
GTCTACAATAAGTTTTAGGGCATGATCAAAATCTTTCGAAAGTTCCTTAATTTCTTCAGGTGCAATCACTGGAACAACTTTGCTTTTTAAGTTGTCCAAAAAATTCTTCCATTTGTTATATAAGATTTGAAGTCTTTGGGCTTCAAGGGCTTTTAAGTGATTTGTTGACTCTAAAATGTTTTTAGTGCGCTCTTCTCTTTTTGTGTAGTCATTAATAAGGTCATGAAGTTTTTCAATTTTTTGTTCAAGATTCAAAATTTGATTGTTTTTTTGCTCAATTTGAGTGGCAAAATTAATTTTTGTTTTTGTAAATTCTTCATCTTTAAGTCTTAATTTTTCTTCATATTCAGCTCTAATTTTTGTAAGAGCTTTATCTACTTCAGAAACATCATAACCCTTTTCTCTTATTGGAAAAACTTGCATAGTTTTTAAACTCTCCTTTTTCTTTTTGTTTGAACAACTTGCCACAAAACAAGGCAAAGACCAGCAACAGCCAACATAATGCTTAAAAGCAAACTAACTTTTAGTGGTCCAATAAAAAGCGCTTCAGAAGCATCTCGAAAATTCTCTAAAACCGCCCTTAAAGTGCCATACAAAAGCATGTAAAGTCCAAAGCACAAACCTTTTGTTTGAGTTTTGCGGATTAAAACAGACAAAATTGCGCAAAAAACAAAACAGAAAAAACTTTCATAAATCATTGTTGCTAGGTGCCATGAACCATCTTCAAGATAAATGCCAACGGGAAAGAATTGCCAAGCAGGGTCAGTAATTTCAAAGCCATAACAACACCCACTGCAAAAACATCCAATGCGTCCAACAGCTTGTCCCAAAAGCAAACATGGAACAACAACATCAGCAACATCTAAAAAATTCTTTTTTCTAACAACGCAGTATATTATAACGCCAATGGCTCCACCAATAACAGAGCCATAAACAGCAAGACCACCATTCCAAATTGCAAAAGCTTCCCATCCCCATGGGCCATTGTTAAATATTAAATAGTAAAGCCTTGCACCAATAATTGCTGGCGGAAGAACCCACAAAAGGAGTTCAAAAATGTCATCTTTTGAAAGATTTCTGTGCTTACACAAAAAGCATGCCAAAACAACTGCCAAAGCAATGCCCAAAGCAATTAAAATGCCATACCAGTAAACATCAAACCCAAAAATTGAAAACGCAATTCCCCTCAATGCAAACATCTCTCCTTTTAATATACTATTGCATTATAAATCATAAAAAACAAAAAGTCAATGAAAATATAATAAAAAAATAGAAATATATCTCATATATTTCTATTTTTCAAAACTCACACACAATTATCTGTTAAATTCTTCATTTTGAGCATTTGTGTTTGCTTGTGTTGTTTGAGCTGGTCTTTGTTGTTCTGTCAACTCTGGAAGAGGCGTAGTCATAGCTTTATGTTCGTTCTCTTTAAGATATTTTCCATATTGTGCTTCAAGTTCGGCAACTTTTTTTTGTAATCTCTCTTTTGTTCTTTGGTCTGGTTTGCCTTGTCCAGGTTTTCCGTTTCTAAGGTCTCTGTTAGCTTTTAAAAGTTTTAAAGCTTTACGATTTTTATATTCCAAAGCTTTAGCAACAATTGCTGAACCAACACCAATAATTCCAAGACCTGTGAGTGAACCATTAACAGCCCACCAAGCAGCATTAGTAAAAGCAGCAGCACCAAAAGGAAGCACTGTTATAGCTGCTCCAACAAGCAAAACTGCCCCAACAATCCCCAAAACCAAACTAAATTTTCTGTGAATTTTTGTTCTTCTTTCTAATGCTTGTTCAAGCACAACATTAGGATTATTTGTTAATTGCTCTGCATCTTCTTCAGTTTTTATTACTTTTGCCATTTTTATATTCCCCTTTATTTAAAAGTTTAACTGCTTTCTTTCTCAGTTGTCTATATTATACCACATTTAACTGACTTTTGCAATACCTTTTTAAAAATTTTTTTGTTTTTTTAATATTTAACTATTTTTTCAAAACTTTGTCTTTTTGGCAAAAACAAGAAAAAACAAACGTTTTTCTTACCATTTGAAACATTTTTACGCATAATTTTTGTTATATTTGCTTTTTCGATGCCATATTAATTTCATAAATTGTGTCAGAAAAATATCTTGGTGGAAGTGCAACCAATTCCAAAGAATTTGCTTGACTTACAACATAGTTGTTTCCTGTTTTGATAACATCTTTTATGTTGTAAAACCTAAGTTCCCCCATAACAATGTTTATGTCTAAATTTAACAATGATACTGGTGAAAAATTGATTTCTGCCACAAAACCCAAATCTTCATTAGCCTTTTGAAGCTTTGAAATGTAACCATCCAAAGTTGGTATTGTTGGTTTCCAATCAAATTGTTTGATTTTTGAGAAAAACTGAGCAAAATTAACCATAAAACCGTTAAATTTTGCCACACTTGAACTGTGTGGATTGTAAAAAGACATTTTGTTCACTTGAACGTAAAGTTGATTAAATGGTGCATTTTTTCCATTAAACATTGTTTTGATGTCATAATCATCAAGTTCAACAGGATGGAACAAACCAATAACATTGTCATTAGTTTTGCTGTTTATGGACAACAAATTTTGCGCTTCTTGGCCTTTTAAACAAAAAACCGAAACCAAATTGCCTTCATTATATTTTCCCCACAACAAATTTTGACTTAAAAAACACATAAGTTTGTTGGACACAATAAAATCTTTAAAATCTTTTTCAGTCCACATTCTTGCATTGTGAAAAGCTTTTTCAAGACGTTTGATTTGCTTTTGAATTTCCCTTAAAAGCCTTTTTTGCTCAATTTCAACTGGTCTTGGAATTGTTTGATAAATTTCTTTTTCAATATCAACACCAAAATCAATGTTCACCTTCATTTTAAATCCACCAAATTCATAAGTTCCATCTAAATTTAAATTAAATTTTGGAACAACTCTGTCTTTTAAACTCTCAATTTCATTGCTTGAATAAATTTTCAATTCAATCATGTTTTTTAGCATTGCATCTTGAATTAATTTGTTTTCGTAAATGTCTCTGTTTAAGGAATTAAAAAACTCATAAGCTTGAAGTTTGTTTTGTAAGATATATTGTTTTAAAAATTTGTTTAAAGGTTTTGGATTGGTTTTATAAACACTTATCATACTTCGAATCAACTTTTCCGCACCCAAAGCTGTGACATTTTGAATTAAAGCAAATGCCCAATCATCACTATCGTTTGCACTCAAAAGTTTTTGAGCAACAAAGATTGAGAAATTGTCCATGCTTTCTGGATTTAAAAGTTTTTTGAAAAATGCCAATTCTCCACTAGCTTTAAAACTACAAAGATCTTGATAAGATTTAAGATAATAAGCAACAAAATTGTCATCTGCAATTTCTTCATTTTTTAACACAAGCTTTGGAAATTCTGAAACTTTTAAACCAAAAAATCTTAAATTTGCGACATCAAGTTTTTGGCTGTTCTTTTTTGCTTGCGCAAGAGTTAAATTCTTGTCTGGCAAATCAATGTCAAGGCTTTCTAAAATTAATTTTTTTAATTCAATGTTTTTTGTTTTTTCCAAAATTTGCATCAATTTGTTTTTTGCTTGCTCATTATTTTCAAAAACAATCAAAATTCTTGCCAAATTTTCTTCCGAAATTAAAGAGTCTTTTTCAAGCTGTTGAACATATTTTTCAATTTCTTCAAAATGTGATTTTAAAATGTTTTTCACTTGTCTTTCTTCATCAAAGTTGTTGTTTAGCCAAAAGTCAACCAGTTTTGGAATTGCTGAAGACACATTGTTGTTGATAAGTGTGCTAAAAATGGTCATGCCATAATCAGCAAAGTTTGAAAACAAAAAGTCATAAAACTCTTTTTCATCACGAACAACCCAATCGTTTAAGAAATCATTGGCTGGAACTTTCCAGTTTGACAACAATTTTGAGTTGTCACTTTTTAGAGCAATCAAAAGCATTGGCTTCCATTCATCAAAAGAAATGTTTGTCCATCTGGATGCTTCAACAAAACGATCAAAAGTTTTTTGAAGATTATCATAAGTTAAGGCGTTTTTGCTTGAATATGGATTTTTTCCAATGTGAGCCACAAACATTTTGCTAATCAAAAAAATTATGTCATCATATTTTTGAAAAAACAAATGATATCTTAAAAATTTTTCAAGAAAACATGATTCATCACTAGCAATCAAATGTTCTGCCAAAAAAGTTAATTCTGATGGACTAAAATCAATGTCCACCAAACACTCTAAATTTGCATCTTCACCTAAAAAATAAGACACTAAATTTTGTTTGTCCTGTTCTTGTAAATCCTTTTGCGATAAAATATTTTCAAAAAAATTTGCTAAAATTTGTTTCATAACCTTTTCCACCTTAATTACATTTTATCACAAATTTTTCATAAAGACAAACAAATTTAGCTATTTTAACTTAAAATTATTTTTAAAGTTGTGCTTGCTGGATAAATTTGTATTAATTTTTCAATTTGATTTTCTTTTATCGTTCCCAAAACACTTAAATCCTTTTTTAAAACTTTAAAATTCGTTAAACTATCTGGACGAATTTGATTTAATAATTTGTAGAGTGTCATGTCTTCATCAACAGCCACTTCACGAACAACAATGCCACGTTTTAAGGCATGCTTTTTTGAAAGAAAAAAAGTTGTTTTTTGATAAACCGAAGTTTTATCTTCCCACAAAACTGTCATAAAACAAAACAGTCCCAAAACAAGCAATGAAAAATTGGCGCTAAAAAAAGTTGTTAGCACAAAAGCAAGCAAAATCAAAATTGAAACAACAAGTCCAATACTTTTTAAGATTTTTAGTGCATGTTTTCTTTGCGTTTTTTTTGATAAAATTGCCAAAGCAACCCTTCCCCCATCAAGTGGAAAAATTGGAAAAAGATTCACAAAAAATGTGCAGAGGTTTGAGACAACAAACAAATTTGTAACGCTGTAGGTGCTTGGAAAAATCCACCAAAAAGCAATACTTAATATGGCCAAACACAAATTACAAATTGGCCCAGCAATTGCAATTAACACTTCATCTCTTTTAGAAAAAAGTTCATTTTCGCCACTAAGACTAATGCCGTGTGGCATAAGAGTAAAACGATTTAAATTGTATCCCAATTTGCGTGCAACCAAAAAATGAGCAAATTCATGCAGCAAAATTGTTATGAGATAAACCAACAAAACATCAAACAACCCCTGCATAACAATCACAAACAAAAATAGCACAAAAATTGGATGAATTGAAAAAGAAAATTTCACACTAAACCTCTTGAGGTAAAATTCCCATAATTTTTAATCTTTTGGCTTTTACTTTAAAACAAAAATTAAAGTCGCCATCTTCATCAACATCAAATGTTGATTTTGCATTTTCTGGTTTTATTTCGAGATAGTTTAAAAGACATTTAAAAACTTCACTTTTCAAAATTTCATTAACACTTTTTGGTAAAAAATGTTTGTCACTAACAAGCATGTTTCTTAAATTTTTTAAAGTCTGCATCTTAAAAATTCCCCCATGTTTTTTTGTTTCCTAAATTTTGAAATTTACAAACTTGGCCATTGGCAATATTTTGTGCAATTTTCACAAAACAATTTTCATCTTGTTTTTGCAAATTTCCATTTAAAATAAAATCACTTTCAAACACAACCCCCAAAACATCCGCATCCAATGCTTTTGATATATCTTGTGGCAACGGAATTTGTTTTTTTTGAACAAAATCTTTTCTTACTCTGTTTATGACTAAACTTAAATTTTGAAAAAATCCATTTAAAATGCTTAACACTCTGTTTGCATTTCTAATGGCTTGAATGTTAGGTGTTGTTACAACAACAGCCTCATCAGCAACACAAACAGCGCGATGAAAACCCATTTCTATCCCTGCCGGACAATCTATTAAAACAAAGTCAAAATTTTCTGACAAGTTTTCAATAACATTTTTTAAATCAATTAAATTAATTTTTCCTATATCAAATGTATGAACACTTGGCAAAATATATAACGACAAAATTTTTTCATGCTCAACAATTGCTTGTGATGGACGGCATTTCCCTTCCAATACATCCAAAATGTCATATTGTATTTTGTCCAAAATTTCCATTTCAATGTCCATGCTATTGAGTCCAATGTCAAAATCAGCAACCAAAACCCTAAAACCAAGTTTTGCCAAACTTTTGCCAACACCTGCACAAATTGTTGTTTTTCCAACTCCACCTTTGCCACTTGTAAAAACAATTTTCCTTGCCATGAATTTCTTCTCCTAGTTTTTTTAGTTTAACAAACAATCGCCAAATTTGCCAACCAGTTTTTTGTCGAAATTTTAAAGCTACAAAAAAAGTTTTTTTTCGAAAATTTTTATATTTTTTCATTTTTTTAAACAATTTTAACATTTTTTAGACAATTTTTTTAACTTTTTAAGAAAAAAACAAAAATCCGTTTTACAATTTTTACTCTAAATTAAAAAAAATTTTTTATAATTAAAACAGGAGAAATTATTTTATGACAAAACAAATTAAATCTGTTGTTCAACAAATATCATCTCAAATTGTAAAAAAACCAGAGCCTTTATCTAAAAACAAAACTTCTCAAGCACATTATTTTTATTCTGGCATAAGTTTTGGTCTGCTTGCACAAAATGCCATTTTGCAAAGAACTTCTGATTTCATGCCATTAGAAATCTTAAGCGTCAGTGCTTGCGTAAATTTTCACCTTTCTTGTGAATTTTTAATAAAATTTATTTTAACAAAAAGTAATTTAGAGTTTGATGAAAATTCTTCGCTTTTTTCTTTGTTTTTGTTGATGCCAAAAATCATTCAAGAACAAATAATTCCTAACCTAACAGTTGAAACAAAACATCTGTCACAATTGCCATCATCAACAAATTTATTATTTTATCAAAACAATAAATCTGAAATTCTTCAAATTTTTCATTTTTTCAACAGTTTTCAAAAAAGAATTGAAGCAATTGCCATGGACATTGAACAAAACAATTTGTCTTTTTAAATTTTTTTAAAAATTTTTAAGTTTTTTGCAGTTTTCTCTTGCATAATCTTTTTTGTTATGCTATAATAATTTTATCATTTTTTAAAAATCTTGTAAAAAATTTGGACGATTAGCTCAGTTGGTAGAGCAACTGACTCTTAATCAGTGGGTCCAGGGTTCGAGTCCCTGATCGTCCACCAAAACTGCCCCATTTGGGCTTTTTTTGTTTCAGGGACTCGAACCCTAAGGGGTTCCCTCCGCTTCGCTCTCTGGCCAGCCAACAAACAAAGGTTTGTTGTCCGCTTTGGCTAAAAACAATCCACCGGATTGTTTCCTTAACGCGTCGCGCCCTGATCGTCCACCAAAATTGCCCGTTTGGGCTTTTTTATTTTTTGTAAAAAACAAAAAAACACACCAAATTGGTGTGTTTTATATTGTGGTGTTTATTACAAAACTTCTCTAATTTTAGCTTTCTTTCCTGAAAGTTTACGCAAGTAGTAAAGTTTTGCTCTGCGAACTTTTCCTTTACGAACAACTTCAATGCGGTCAATTCGTGGAGAGTGAACTGGGAATGTTCTTTCCACGCCAACACCAAAGCTAACCCTTCTTACAGTGAAAGTTTCACGAATACTTCCATTCTTGCGAGAAATCACAACACCTTCATAAGCCTGCAAACGCTCTTTGTCGCCTTCAACAACTTTTACGTAAACACGAACTGTGTCACCAATGTTGAAGTCTGCACTTTGTTCTTTTAAGCCTTCGCGCTCTAAAGTTGAAATCATGTTCATTTGACTATATTACCTCCATATAAAGATTTTTGTCCAAGTGTTCATGTCTATGCATCTTTTTTGCATGTAACCCACATATTCAAAAATGATTGAATATGATTGCTTAAAATTGAATGAAAACTCTTTGGCTTTCTTTTAAGACAATAACAGAGGACCACCCGAGTCATGTTCTATTATATCACATAAAAAAAGTTAACGCAATAGTTTTTTGTCAACTTTTTTTAAAAATATTAAGTTTTTTTAAAAATTATGTATTTTTTTGGCACAGCAAAGGTTAAACCATACATTTACCAAGCATTTTTAATGTGTTCCAAACTTCCACCCAAGATTTCAACAACATCAAACCTTATGTTGGCATCTGTCTGTTTGGTTTGCATAAGGTAAAGAGTTGCAACTCTTTCAATTTTTTGCTGCTTTTGTTCATCAACCATTTCTCTTGGAAGCCCAAAATAATCAGAAGTTTTTGCCTTTACTTCCACAAAAACTATTTGATTTTCCTTTTTGTCAAAGCAAATTATGTCTATTTCGCCAAGTTTTGTGCTATAGTTTGTTTCCAAAATTTTGTATTTTTGTTTTTTTAGGTATTTTTGGGCCATTTTTTCGCCTTTTTGCCCAAGTTGAATGTTAAGATAGTTTTCTTCAGCAAGCCACATATTGTCTTTGCTCATTGCTTTTCACCCACAAAATTTTTGATAAAAGAATTTCTGTGTATTGGACACTTTCCATATTTTTTTAAGTTTTCAATATGTTCTTTGGTTCCATATCCTTTGTGTTTTTTAAAGTTGTATTCTGGATACTCTTTGTCCATTTCAAGCATAAAACGATCTCTTGTAACTTTTGCAAGTATTGA
>CAMVKM010000049.1 GCA_947168085.1 uncultured Clostridia bacterium
CTTCCAAAACATCATGTTCTGCTTGTGCTGCGCCCTGGTGAGCAAACTCTTCTTTTGTTTCAATGTGATAAATCCAAACATTGTTGTCATCTTTTATTCTAAAATTAAGATGTCCCATTTCTTGACCATTTTTTGTGGCAATAATTCTAAAAAAACGAACAGCCCCACTCAAACCCTCGTGGTCACTGTAGATGTTAACTTCAATGTTTCCATGCTTTGTTTCTACAATCATATTTTTCTTTCTTCCCCATCTAAATTGTAACAAAAATGGGCAAAAAAGTCAATACCCAAAAAACAAAAAAGAGCAAATTGCTCTTTTAAAAATCTCCAACACTGTTTCGCATTTTTTGGATGTTTTGTTGCTTTTCTTGTTCTTTTTTTTGAGTTTCATCTTTACTATTAAAAAGTTTACGTTTAAAATACTGCAATCCATTTGCAAGCATAACAACAGCTTCTGTTGGAACAAAAATGTTTTCATCTGCTCCATGCTCTGGAAGTGCGTTGTTTGTTGCTTTTGCAATGTCTTGCAAAATTCCACTAAACATAATTTCATTTGCAGCAAACCTGTAAGACAGGGCAAAACATTGGTCTGGTTTGCTGTTTGTGGTGTCTACTCCATAATCTTTTAAAATTTGCTCATTTTGCAAAAATTCAATTTCTGGGTTTTTTAAGTCAACTTTTGGCAATGTAAAAATTTTGCCTGTTCTCAAATCTTTGTGTTTTGTTCTGTCATTGTTGTTGATATATGGCACAACATTATAATAAATTAGTCCTAGCTCTTTTTGTGGATTTTTAAATTTAAAAAACACCAAAAAAGACACATCTGGCAAAAAAACTTGATCTGACATAAATTATCTCCTTAAATATCTTTTTTGATTATATCACACTTTAAAGATTTTTTCAAGCAAAAACAAGATTTGCACAAAAAATTTTAAAACAAAATATAATACTTTTACAAAAAGGAGATTTTTATGGAAAACTTTGATGACATACAAAAAGCGCGCAAAGATTTAATGGGTGAACTTGAAGCCATAATTGACTATGACAACCACATTCATTCTTCAACCAATCAAGTTGCAAAAGACACTTTAACACACATTATGCACGAAGAAATGCACCATGTGGGAGAGCTTTTGGCCCTTTTAAACTATCTTTGCCCAGAACAAAAACAATATGTTCAAATGGGGATTGATGAGTTTGTAAACTCACAAAATTAAGAAGATTTGTCTTCTTTTTTTATTTCAAAAAAACAAAAAATCACTTAAAAAACTTTGAAAAACATGAAAATTTTTTGTTTTCGACAAAGTTGTTTAAAACCTTTCAAAATTGGACATAATTTGTTACGCAAAAGGTTTTGCGAGCAAAGATTTTTGTGTTAAAATGGTTTTTATCGACACAAAAACTTTGAATTTTGGAGGTTTTTATGAACAAATTAAAGTTAGTGATTGTAGATGATAGTCAACAAATGAAAGACCTTGCAAACAAGTTTTTGCAAAGTGAACAATTTGAAGTTGTGGCACAAATTGGTGACGGAAAACTTGCCACACAAACAATTTTAAAAACAAACCCAGATGTTGTGATTTTGGACCTTTTGCTGCCAAACAAAGATGGTTTTTTGGTTTTGGAAGAACTAAAAGAATTAAATGTAAAGCCAAAAATTGTTGTTTGCTCAGCGTTAACAAACCCCAACTTTGTTGAAAGGGCACTGGGTTTAGGTGCAAACCACTTTGTGCAAAAACCTTGTGAGTTTGAGGGGCTTTGCCATGCTGTTTTGGACGTTTGTTCAAATGTGTTTTCAATTTCAAAACACAAAACTTTTTCAAAAAATGTTGATGAAAAAATTTCAAACATTTTCATAACAGTTGGAATTCCTGCGCACATAAAAGGTTATCAGTTTTTGCGTGAAGCCATAAAAATGACCATTGAAAAACCTGAAATTATTGGCAGCATAACAAAAAAGCTTTATCCAAACATTGCCCAAAAGTTTTTAACCAGCCCAAGCAAAGTTGAAAGAGCCATAAGGCACGCAATTGAAGTTGCTTGGAACCGTGGAAAAATTGAAAACATAAACGAAGTGTTTGGCCTTCCTGTTTATGATGCCAACGACAAACCAACAAATGGAGAATTTATTGCTCTTGTTGCGGACAAAATGCTTGTTGAAAGTGGAATTTGACCAAAAATCCGAAAAATTTTGCACAAAAATCAAAAAAAATGCATAAATTTTAAAAAAAATACTAAAAATTAGTTTACTTTTTTTAAATCTTGCATTATAATAGGTGCAAACTTTAAGGAGGATTTTAATTTGGCTAAAAATGAATACAAGCGTTGCCCAAGATGTGAATTAAATTACATTTTGGCAAAAGAAAAACTTTGCTCTGTTTGCAAAAAAGAAGTTGAGGCCGCTTTTCACGGTTCGGATGAAGATGATTTTGACATTGGAGAAGATTTTGACATTTGCCCAATTTGCAAAACAAACTTTATTCGTGAAGATGAAGACATGTGTGCAAACTGTGCTCGTGAACGTGACCTTGACCATGCCCTTCATGGCGACAGCGTGCTGTTTGATGATGTAAGCGGACAAGACGACTATGAAAATGACCAATTAAAAGACGACGACGAATTTGGTGATATGATTACCATTGCTGATGAAGATGAACTTGATGCAGGAATGAACGACATGGACATAGACATTCCAATGGATGACATGGACATGGACGAATTTGACGAAGATGACAAAGATTCTGATGATGATTTGGATGATGACCTTGATGATGATTTAGATGACGACGATTTGGATGATGACGACTTGGACGACGAAGACTTGGACGACGAAGATTAATTCCAAAATTTTTTTACATGAAAAAGAACAAGCTTTTGCTTGTTCTTTTTTGTGTTAATTTAGTTGTAAAAAATTTTGTTTTGGTTTATAATAAAGTTATGGAAAAATTATTTGTTATTGATGGAAACAGTTTAATTAACCGTGCTTATTTTGCTTTGCCACCCTTGTCTGCAAGTGATGGCCATGTTTACAACGCTGTTTTTGGTTTTGTTAACACCTTGATTAAACTTTTGGACGAAAACAACCCAAGCCATTTGGTTGTGGCTTTTGATGCTGGCAAAAAAACTTTTAGAAACGAACTTTTTGCTGACTACAAAGCAACAAGAAAAGGAATGCCTGATGAACTTAGATTTCAGCTTGAGCCATTAAAATCACTTTTAAAAAAGATGAACATTTGCTGCATTGAAAAACTTGGCATTGAAGCAGATGACATTATTGGCACAATCACAAAAAACAGCCCAATTCCTTGTGTTATTGTAACGGGAGACCGCGATGCACTGCAACTGATTGACAACAAAACCGAAGTTTGGCTAACAAAACATGGAATTTCTGAAATTGTTTCAATGAACGAGCGTCAACTTTTGGAAGAATGGGGTTTAACGCCAAGCCAAGTTGTTGACCTAAAAGGCCTTATGGGAGATGCCAGCGACAACATTCCAGGTGTTCCAGGTGTTGGAGAAAAAACAGCAAAAACACTTCTTGAAAAATACAAAACACTTGATGGCGTTTTTGAAAATTTGAATGAAATTCAAGGAAAACTAAAAGAAAAACTTGAAAACGGACAAGACCTTGCTCGCCTTTCTTTTGTTTTGGCAACCATAAAAACAGACTGCGACATTGATTTTAACTTGGATAATTGCAAAGTTAAAATGCCTTTTTCGCATGAGGTTTTTGAGGATTTTGCAAAATATGAGTTTTCAAGCCTTTTAAAACGCAAAAATTTGTTTTCAGAAAACTTTGGGCAAAAACAAGAAAGTTTGCCACAAATTGAAACAAAAAAAGTAACAAACTTTGATTTTTTAACAGGTGATGTTGTTGCAATTTTTGAAACAGAAAATGGATTTTTGTTTTCAACAAACAAAACCAATGTGTTTGAGTTTGATGGAACGCTAGACGACATTTTGCCAATTTTAGAAAACAAAAATCTAACAAAAATCGTTCATCAATCTAAACCACTTTTGCACAAAACAAATGGCAAACTTGCTTTTCCGGTTTTTGATTTAAGTTTGGCAACCTACCTTGTTAACAGCAACACAAAAAATGAAGACCCACAAAAAATGCAAGAATTTTTGGGCGTTACTTTGCCGCTTAGTTCCGCAAGTTTTTTTGAATGCTATGAAATTTTGAAACAAAAAATTGAACAACTTGGCATGACCTCACTTTACTTTGATGTTGAACTTCCAATTTCACGGATTTTGTTTTTAATGGAACAAAGTGGAATTTGCGTAGATGAAAATGTTTTAGACGAACTTAGCAAAAAGTATGCAACAGAGCTTGAAACCATGACAAAAGGAATTTTGGAACTTGCTGGACAAGAATTTAACATAAATTCACCAAAACAACTTGCAAAAGTTTTGTTTGAAGATTTGGGCCTTCCAGACACTCAAAACAAAAAACATTCAACTGCTGAAGAAAAACTTGAACTTTTAAAAGACAAACACCCAATTGTTTTAATGCTGCTAAACTATCGCAAACTTGCAAAGTTAAAATCAACCTATGTTGATGGGCTAAGACCGTTTGTTAAAAATGGAAAAGTGCACACAACCTTTAAACAAACTTTGACAGTTACCGGAAGGCTTTCAAGCATTGATCCAAACCTTCAAAACTTGCCAGTTAGAAGCGTTGAAGGAAAAGACATTAGACGAATTTACTGCGCAAGCCCAAATTGTGTTTTGATGTCTGCCGACTACTCTCAAATTGAACTTCGCCTTTTGGCGCACTACTCTAACGACAGCACTCTTGTTAATGCCTACAAAAACAACCAAGACATTCACACCACAACGGCAAGCCAAATTTTTGGCATTCCTTTTGATGATGTTAACGACAACCAAAGACGAAAAGCAAAAGCGGTTAACTTTGGCATAATTTATGGAATTTCTGCTTTTGGACTTTCAAAAAATGCACAAATTTCAGTTAAAGAAGCAAGCGAATACATTGATGCCTACTTTAAAACCTATCCAACCATAAAGTCATTTTTGGAAAGTTCTGTTGAACAAGCAAAATCAAAAGGTTATGTAACAACCCTTTTGGGCAGACGCCGAAACATTGCCGAAATTTTTTCGCTAAACCACAACACAGCAATGTTTGGAGAGCGTGCTGCAATGAACATGCCCCTTCAAGGCACAGCATCAGACATCATTAAACTTGCAATGATAAAAATTCAAGATGAACTTGAAAAACAAAACCTAAAATCAAAACTTGTGCTTCAAATTCACGACGAACTTGTGTTTGATGTTCCAGAAAACGAAAAAGACATTATGGAAAAGTTGGTGAAAAACTGCATGGAAAATGTTGTTAAGCTAAATGTTCCACTTGTGGCTAAACTAAGTTTTGGAAAAAACTATGCCGAATGCAAATAAAAACAAGGAGTTTTTATGAAAAAACAAGAAGAATTTAAAGATTTAAAAATTTTAGACAATTTTTATCAAACATCATCATTTTTCCCCATGCCAACAGTTTTGGCAAGCACAATTTCAAAAGATGGACAAACAAACTTGGGAGCATATTCTCTTTGCTTTCCTTACTATATTGCAGGAAAAGACTACTATGCCATGCTTTTAGAGTGCAGAAACTCAAGCAACACCGCACAAAACATTTTAAGAACAAAAAAAGTTGCTCTAAATTTCATACCAGACGACAAAAAGTTTTTTAAACAAGCAGTAAAACTTGGTTTTCCTGGTGACACAACTGCCGAAAAAATGAAGGATTGCATTTTTACTTTAAAAGACAGCGCACTTGGAAAAAACCGTCCACAAATTGTTGAAGAAGCTTTTCAAGTTTTTGAATGCACATGGGACAACTTGCTTGACAACGCAAAAACAGACAAGCCAGGCAAATTGGAAGGCTATGAGCCACCTTATCACAACTTTAATGGAATCACAAGCAAGTTTGGAGCGCACTTTATTCTTAAAATTAACAAAATTTGGATTAAAGAAAAATACTACAACTCTATTGTAAATGGAGTAAATGCAAAAAACTTTCCAAATGTTCCTGTGGACTATGGCTACAGAGACAGCAAAAACTTTTGGTGCTCTGGGTTTAAAAAACCTTTTTCAGAGCCAATTCCTGACCGTGAAGGTGATGTGAAATCAGTTTTGTACTGCGCTGAAAGACTAAACAGTGATGTGAAATTTACTAAAGAAGCCTGCCAAAAACTTGTGAAAATTCCACGAATTTTTCTAAAAGCAGCACTAAATCAAATGGTTAAAATTGCCGAAGAAGAAGGAATTAAAATTATTGACGAAAAAGCGCTTGAAATCATTAATGACAAACGACGAAAAGAAAAATCAAAATAAAAAAGAAGGAATTTTTTTCCTTCTTTTTTTTAGTGAAGTAAAAATGGGAAAATCCAATTTTGAACAATGTAAACCGAAATATCATAAAGCCATTTTGCAACTGGGTTTGTTGCATACATGCCATCAAGCCAACCAGCCATCGGTGGAATGATGCTTCCAATTGCAAACAACACTGCTGCAGCTGAAATTATTGCAAAAAAACCTTTTACAACGCCCAGCACAACACCAAAAATTCGGTCTAATGCCCTGTGTGGCTTAAATGTGTTTAGCTTGCTTGTAAATTTTAGGATTAACCAAAGCACAAGTTTGATGATGCAAAAAACAACAACAATACAAATTAAACAAAGCAAAATTTTTGAAACGGCACCCGAAAATGCATTTGCAAGTGTTGTGGCATCAGGATCTGTGTCCAAAAACGGTTTGCCCAAAAACACCAGCAAAACCGCATACATCCAACCACTGTGCCAATCGTTGTTTAAAAAGTAATCTTCAAAACCCGGTTGCATGCTGGCTGCAATGTTTGACGCTGCCCCAAACCACATTTCAAGCAAATTTGAAAGTGGCTTTGCCAAAAGAATTGACAGCACAATAACAACAACGCTTGAAAACAGTGAAATAAAATTTCTCCAAAATCCCTTAAAAAAGCCGGACAGCGCAAAAACAATTAAAACACCAATTGCCAAAATATCAAGCCATGGCATAATTTTTCCCCCTTTGTTTTTGATTGTAGCACAAAGCCACAAATTTTGCAACTTTTTTTTGTTTTTTTGCATAATTTTTTGCTTTTTTGAAAAAATTTAATCAAAAAAGGATTGTGTTTTATGGAATTTAGTGTTTTTTCTGATTGCGCGCAAAATTTGTTTAAAGAATTTTCAAAAATTTTTGTTAGCGCGCCAGTTGTTTTGTGTGTGGGAAATCCTTGTTTTGAAGAAGACCTTTTGGGCCCACTTGTTGGAAGCACTTTGAAAAAACTTGGCTACAAAAATGAAGTTTACGGAACAATGCAAAACCCAATTTGTGCAAACAATTTGTTTTTGGCACAAAAGTTTGTAAAAAAAATTCATGTTGGGCAAAAAATTTTGGTTGTTGATGCAAGCACAAGCCAAAATCATGAGCGCCTTGGCAAAATTGTTTTAAAAAAAAATTATGTTCCATTTAATCCAAACCTTAAAAACACAAAACTAAGGGCCGACTTTTTTTTGTTTGGTGTGTCTTCGGTTTGTGGTCAAATTTTTCCGCAAATGTTTTATGCAAAAACTTTGCTTGTGCAAAAAATTGCAAATCTAATCTCAAAAAGTCTTGCTTTGTTTTAAAAAAACAAAAAACATGCAAATTGCATGTTTTTTTGTTCATAACACAAAACTAGCTATCGTTTGTTACTTTAACTTTGCTTGGGAAGGTGTTCCACAAGTTGTTTCCAATGTTGTCTGAGTTTGTGTAAATTGTCCACTGTCTGCTAACAATTGGTGATTGTGTTCCAATTTTTCCAATGTCTATCAAATCATTCCAACTTGTGTTTTCACTTTCAGTAATATTAAACAAAACTCTGTAGAATTGTCCTGCATGTTTAAGTAAAGTGCCTACAGCATAGGCTTTGCCCTCTTCATAAACTTCTGAATTTGCTGCCATTTCTTCACCCTGAACAAAAGTTCCTAATGAAAGTTTAATGAGTGTTGTGCTTGTGCCATCAACATTAATTTTTGGTTTTGCAACTCCTGTGTTGTAAGGAGAAGACATTAACTCTTCTTCCAAATTGTATTCTGCCGTTGTCCCTGATGCGTTGTAAGCAATGTGCATTCCAGCCAATGTGTGGAATTGATAGCCAACTTCTGCTTGATTTTGCCACATGTTGTTTTGAATTCTTGGTCCATACAACTCGTAAAGTGCATCTGGAATGTTGCTTGGACCTCTAATTCCTTTGTTTGAACCATTTTCAACAAAGCCCATTGGAGTTCCGTTTGGAGTTCCGTCATCATTGTAACTAAAGTTGTCATTAAGCAAAAAGTCTAAGTTGTCG
>CAMVKM010000050.1 GCA_947168085.1 uncultured Clostridia bacterium
AAAATACCATAGAATACCATATCTTATCGCATGTATTTGAGTAAGATTTGCGTAAGGAATGATTTCAGACTTTATGATGTCATCCAAAACATTGCCCGCACCCACTGACGGAAGCTGATTTTTGTCACCAACAAGCACAAGTTTTGCCCCAGACCTAAGCGCCCTTAAAAGATTGTAGGCAAGCGTTGCATCAACCATTGAAACCTCATCAACAATAATTACATCATAAGGAAATTTGTTGCCCTCATTGTAGAAAAACACTGCTTCAAAATCTCCGCCAATTTTTCCTGGTTCAACCATTAGTGCCCGGTGAATTGTTTTTGCTTCGTAGTCACAACTTTCGCTCATGCGCTTTGCTGCCCTTCCTGTTGGCGCCAAAAGTGCAACATTTTTGCCAAGCCTTCTAAGACAATTTAAAATACATTTTATGATTGTTGTTTTTCCTGTTCCCGGACCACCTGTGATGACACAAACTCCTTCATTTATGGCAACTTCAATTGCCTTTTTTTGGTCTTCATGAAAAGTTATGTGATTTTTTCGTTCAAACTCAGCAATTTCGGCAGACAAATCCAAGTAAAGTGTTGGTGCCTGTTTTTTTAGCAACAACAATTTTTGTGCAAGTTTTTTTTCGATAACGTAAAACTTTGTTAGCATCAAACAATCACGTTCTTCTAAAACAAGTGGTTTTAATATTCCATCAATCTCAAGCCCTGAAATGATTTTTTTGAAATTTTCTGCCATGAGTGAAAAATCAATTTCTAAAAGTTTTTCAAGGTTTTTCACAAGTTCATCTTGTGGCAGATAAGTGTTGCCGTCGTGATCACTTCTTTCATTTAAAACATGAATAATACCCGCACGAATTCTAAATTCACTTTGTGGACTAATCCCCAATTTTTGAGCAATTTGGTCGGCTGTTTTAAAACCAATCCCAGCAACATCTTCCACAAGTTTGTAAGGATTTGATTTTAATATACTTTGAGTTTTGTCTTCATAAATTTCATATATTTTTACAGCCATGTGTGTGGAAATGTCATAACCCTGCAAAAAAATGACTGTGTCTTGCATCTTTTTTAAATCAAAAATTGTTTTGCTTATTTCTGTTGCTTTGGCCTGTGAAATTCCTTTAACTTCAGTCAATTTTTGTGGATTAAACTCAATAATTTCTAATGTTTTTGTTCCAAATTTTTCAACGATATTATGTGCTGTAATTGGACCAATTCCTTTAATAAGGCCACTTGCTAGGTATTTTTTTATACCCTCACTGCTAGTTGGTGTGGAAATTTTAAAAGAAGTTACTGAAAATTGCTCTCCCCACTTTGGGCTTGTTATCATAGTGCCTTCAGCTTCAACGGTTTGCCCCTCTTTTAATGTTGGCATTTTTCCAACAAAAGTAACAAGTTCACCATTGCAATCTATGTCTGCAACAGTGTAGCCGTTTTGTGCGTTATGAAAAACTATGCTTTCAACAATCCCTTTTAATAACATTTTTACCTCACATTAAAGTTTTGATTCTACAACTTCCCAAATTTTGTCAATGTTTTGCTTTTTTTCACTACTAACAAAAATTATGTCATCTTTACCCAAACCCAAAGTGCTTGCAACAACATTTTTGCTTTTTAAAAATTCAGACTTGTTTAGTTTGTCTGTTTTTGTTGCAACAACCTTAAATGGAATTTGATAAGCATAAAGATAATCAACCATTTGCAAATCTTTTTCGGTTGGTTGATGTCTACAATCAACAAGAACAAAAACCATTTGAAGATTTTTGCTGTGCTCAAGATAGGTGCCAATCAAATTTTGCCACCCTGCTTGTTCTGTTTTGCTTGCCTTTGCAAAACCATACCCCGGAAGATCTACAAACAAAAAACTTTTGTTTACTTGAAAAATGTTTACAAGTCTTGTTCTTCCTGGTGTTGAACTTGTTTTTGCTAAGTTTTTTCTGTTGCAAAGAGCATTTAAAAGGCTTGATTTGCCAACATTGCTTCGACCAACAAAAGCAAATTGGGGCAAAGTTAGTTGCTCCAATTTGTCTGTGGTTGCTATGCTTGTTAAAAATTCTGCTTGTTTTACTATCATTTTTTTATTTTTCCAGTGCTAATTCTATTACTTCTTTTATGTTTGACACAAGGTGAATGTCCAAAACATCTTTAACTTCTGGTGGAAGATCTTTTAAGTCTTTTTCGTTGTCTATGGGAATAATAACTGTTTTAACCCCAACTCTTGTTGCTGCCATAAGTTTGTCCCTTACTCCACCAATAGGAAGAACCCTTCCTGCAAGTGAAACTTCTCCCGTCATGGCAAGATGTTGTTTTACTTTTCTTCCTGTAAAACTTGATACAATTGCTGTTGTCATTGCAATTCCAGCACTTGGACCTTCAACACCACCTGGCACTTGTGGCACATGAATATGAAGTTCTTTTTTTTCAAATGTTTTTGGGTCAATTCCAAAATCTTTTGCCATACGTTTGCAAAGTGAAAAAGCTGCTTTTGCACTTTCTTGCATCATTGTTCCAAATTTTCCTGTGAGTGTGATTTTTTCTTCACCCGGAATAATGCTTGATTCAATTAAAATTGTATGACCAACTCCAATTGATGTAACCGAAAGACCAATAACTTCACCAACATTACCGCCTTGAAACATATCTGGCTCGTGAATTCCTTGTTCGTTTAAAAAGTCGGCAATATTGTTAATGTCCAATTCTTTTCTAACACCAATGCCTGCCTCATAAGAAGCATAAACACGGCAAATGCTTGCAATTTTTCGTTCTAAACTTCTAACACCTGCTTCATAGGTGAAATCATTAATTATTTTTTTAATAATTTCTTCAGTAAATGGAACAGTTCCTGGTTTTAACCCACAAAGTTTTTCTTGTTTTTCAATAAGATAATTTTGAGCAATATGAATCTTTTCAATTTCGGTATAACTTCTAAGTTCAATGATTTCCATTCTATCTAAAAGTGGTGTTGGAATTGTTTCTAAGGTGTTTGCCGTTAAAATAAACAAAACTTGAGACAAATCATATGGAATTTCAATGTAGTTGTCTTTAAATCGGCTGTTTTGTTCCGGATCCAAAACTTCTAAAAGCGCACTTGCTGGATCACCCTTTATGTTTGATGTCATTTTGTCAACTTCATCAAGCAAAAACACTGGGTTAATTGTTTTTGTTTGTTTCATTCCAGACAAAATGCTTCCACACATTGCTCCAACATATGTTCTTCGGTGTCCACGAATAACAGCTTCATCATTAACACCACCAAGCGATTGTTGAACAAATTCCCTTCCCATAGCTTTTGCTATTGATTTTGCTATTGAAGTTTTTCCCACTCCTGGAGGACCAACCAAACAAATTATTTGAGCCCCAACTTTTTGTGTTAACTTAATAACAGCCAAAGTTTGAATAATGCGTTCTTTTACTTTTTCCAAAGCATAATGATCTTCATCCAAAACTTGTTGAGCTTTTTTAAGATCTATGTTGTCTTCTGTTTTTTCATGCCAAGGCAAATCCAAAATTGTGTCAAGATAGTTTCGAATGTAACTGCCTTCGGGTGAACCAAATGGTTGTTTTGCAAGTTTGTCAACTTCTTTTAAAACAATTCTTTCACTTGTCTTGTTTAATTTTAATGCTTTCACCTTGTTTCGATAAGTTTCACATTCATCTTCATCGCCATAAAGTTCTTTGTTAATAACTTTTAATTGTTCTCGCAAAAACATTTCTTTCTGTGATTTGTTAAGACTTGCGTTAACTTTTTGGTCAATTTCTCGTCTTACCATAATTTGCGCGGCGTGTTTACCCAAAAGTTCTTCAGCATATTCCAATCTTTTTTCAACATCAGTTTCTGCCAAAACTTTTTGTTGGTCTTCAAGATTTTGAGACAAAATGTGAGAAAACACATCAGCAAACTGATTTGGAGTCAAACTTGGATTTAAAAATTTTTGTTCAATTTCTGGTGAAAAATAATTGTAAAAAACTGGATTCTGTGAATAAGCTCTTTTTATGTTGTTTGCCAAATTGTTTGCTTTTACACTGTCAATGTTGGTTTCAATCAATGGTTCAACAACTAAAGTTAGTGGCAAAAAATTTAAAACATCACAAATTTTTGCTCTTTGTTGTCCCAAAAAACTTACCTTAAGCCCACCACGTTGATGTGAACAATGTGAAATTGTTGCAACACAACCATAATTAAAAATATTTTCTTTTGAAAGTGGTTTTTCCTCATTTGGATTCTTGCTTGAAACACAAACAACCGGCTTTTTTTCATTAAAAAGTTTTTCAAGCATTTGTGCTTCATTTGGGCTTGCGATATCACAGTAAACTTCAATTCCTGGGAAAACCGCTAAATTAGTTAAAAAAACTCCAAACATATCGGTTTGGTTATTTTTAATTTCGTTTTCATTTTCTTGTTTTTGTTCTCCGTCTGCCATAAAATTCTCCTTGCGTATAATTTCAAGTTTACATTATACACCAAAAACAAAAAAAAAGCAACCAATTTCAGATTGCTTTTTAAATTAAAACTTCATTTTCGTTTCCGTTTTGATTAAAGTTTTGGCTGTGTTTTCTTGTTCTAAGCGCTCTTTTTGGACTTAAATCAATTTTTTTTACAAGTGTTGCCCATTCTTCTTTAGAAGCAATCATGTTACTTGTTCTTTGCTCTTGAAGTCTAAAACAATATCTGTAATAAGTCCAATGGTTTCTAAAATCATAAACCACATTTTCTCCAGAAAACTCATCAAAAAAACTAACTGTGTCACTGATAAGTGCACTAACTCTTCCAAACTCATCCAAACTTTCTGGGTATGTTTTAGCATAGGCATCAACAGCATTTAAAAACTGTTGAAATCCTGAAAATTTCTTTAATTTTCCTGAATTTGTGTTTACCAAATTTGCAAACTGTTGCCATTGCTCATCTTTCCAACAATAAAGTGTGTCTTGACCTTTTTTGTGATTGTTGTAGTCATCAACAAGAGTTCTAATTTGAACAGAAAAATTGTGCCTTACAAAATTTTTGTCTTTATCATAATTTCCCCAGCCAAGTTTGCTTGTTTTATCAGAACCTTTAGGTAAAGCAATTAATTTACCATTTTCATCAAAAAGTTGTGGTTCCTGTGTTTTTAAATCTCCCAAAATTTTTTGAAGTCTTACAAAAATTTTTTGATCTAAAATATATTTTTGAGAATCAAAAAATTCATCTGTGCTTTCATTTTTTTTAAAAGGAAAAACAAAATAACTTGCAAATGCATTCCAATCTTCTTGAGATAACACAACGCTTGGCGTTTCTCCCCTTTGAATTTTTTTATATTCACCAAAAAAGTATTTCACTTGTTTGCCAAGAACATAATCTTCTTGCTCTCCCGTTTCAGGATTTTTAAAAGTTATGCAAAACCAATCTTTTGTTCCATGATCATTTCTAACCTTTTCTGGAGGAAATGTTTTTAAAAAGCCATGGCAATCAAGTTGATCTGGATTTTGTTTTTTATATTCATCCAAAGCCCAACAAAGCCTTTTTAAACTCTTTTCATCTGCACGTTTTTTGTATTCCAAAAAAACAGCTTCTTGTTCTGCTTTTTGTTTTTGTCGTTCTTCTTTTGTTAATTTTTGTTTTTTATCCAATTCTTTTTCCATTTTTTCACTCCATTTGCCATAGTCTATTATACCAAAAACCATTGTTTTTGTCAATACTTAAAGTTTTTTAAAGATTTAACGCAACTTTAAATTCAACAATTTCCTAAATTTATGGCATTTAAAAACGTTGCTATTGAAAAAATTACATAATTTGATACAAAATAGGCAAAAATGCTTGCATTATTTAAAAATTTAATGTAAAATATGCTTAATTCTATTTTTAGTAGAGTGCATTTCTACAATTTAGAGAAAAAACAAACACAATATTGGAGATTTTTATGAGTATTATTTTTTCAGATTCAGGCTGTGACATTTTACCAAAATTTGTAAAGGAACTTGATATCAAAATCATTTCTTATCCTTTTACCTTGGAAGATGACGAATATTTAAATGACAGCGACATTGATTTAAACTTTTTTTATGAACAACTTAAAAAAGGAAAAATCAGCAAAACAGCATCATTAAATCCACATGCCTACGCTGAAATTTTTGAGCCCTACCTAAAGGAAGGCAAAGACATTATCTATATTCACTTTTCTGGAGCACTTTCAGGAACTTTTGCTCACTGCAAAACAGCTGTTGATGAACTGAAGGAAAAATACCCAAATTGTCACATAGACATAATAGACTCAAGAAACATTAGTGTTGGTGGTGGAATGCTTGCGATTGAAGTTGCAAAACGAAATGTGGAAGGTATGCCCCACAACGAACTTGTTTTGTGGGCAAATCAAAACAAAAATCAATTTTCAACCTATTTTTATGTTGATGACTTAAAATTCTTGAAACGTGGCGGACGAATTGGTGCAGCAACAGCAATTGTTGGCTCAATGCTTCAAATAAAGCCTATTCTTCACTGCGCAAGCTCTGGTTCCTTAAAAGTTCTAAACAAAGCAATTGGAAAACGCAAAGCAATGTCTGAACTTGTTGGATATGTCAAAAAATATGGAAAAGACCTTAAAGATTTTCCAATGTTTGTTATGCACTGTGGTGATGAACAAAATGCCGAAGTGTTAAAAACAATGCTTCAAGAAACATTAGGACCAAGCATAAAAATTTATGTTGGCATAGTTGGTTCAACAGTTGGAACACATGCAGGCCCTGGCACTGTGGCAGTGTTCTTTCATGGTGAACAACTTATTGTTGAGTAAAAAAAGAACTCTTGTTTTAGAGTTCTTTTTTGTTTTAACTAAGCCCAATTGTTGCGTCACCAATGTTAAAGCGCTGGATTGTCCAACTAAATTGTTTGCTTTGCGTGCCGTCATTAAATTCATAGTTTGTTTTGTCTATGATTTCTATTGTTATTGTGTATGTTCCTGCATGCACAGCACTTGTAATGCTTTCATCTGTTGTTCGGCACTTTGAGGTATCAAAACTAATGGTTGGGCTTTGTGTTAATGTGTTAAATGTTAAATCTGCCGTAACACTTGGCTCAGTTGTAACTTTTGCTCTGTTTATCGTAACTGTTACTGTGGCATCTTTTGTTACTCCACTTGTTCCATCTGTTGCTCTAACTATTAGTGAGTAAGAGCTTAAAGCTGGCGTTGAGGCTTTTATGGTGAGCGTTGTTCCTGAAAGGCTAAAATAACTTCCTGTGTTTCCTGCAGTAATGGCATAACTGTAGTTTCCTGTTCCGTTGCTTGCAGTATTTATGCTCGCCGTTTGTTTGCTTGTTGAAAATGTTTTTGTGATGCTTGTGTTAGACATAGTTAATGCATTTGCAGTAAAGTTTGCTCTTAAAGAACAATTAAAAGTTCCAACAAATCCTTTTATTGTGGAGATGTTTCCAGAACCCCCACCTGAAAATGCTGTGCTGGAACCTGATTTGTAAAATGTGTTGTTTACTGTGTCAAACAAACCATAAACATTGCTTGAGTTTTTGCAAGGAACAAAATTGCGAACAAGACTTCCATTTTGATAAATTCTACAATAATAAACATATGCATTAGCATAACTTCCATTTCCAGAACTTAACAAACGAATTTTGTTGGTTGATGTTTGTGTTGCAGCATAGCTAGACATGTCAATTGTTTTTGTTGCTGTTGCACTGTCATTTAAGTAAAGTTTGTATTTTTTGCTTTTCCCATCCAAATCAACCAAAATTGTGTCTGTTGTTGTGGCAGTAACAGCTGTGCTTATCCAGTTTCCTGAATCATTTTTAAATGCAAAGGCATAATATCCATTTCCGTTTATGTAGGAATCATATCTAAATCCACCAGTTCCACCGTCATTTGTTGAAAACATACGCTGTTGAACTGCTGTGGATGTGAATTTTAAGGACATAACAACTCTTGTGTTTGGATCTGCATTTAATCCTGTGTCTATAAATTGTGCTCCTGTTGCCTGTATGTACCCAACTTGCGTGTAACCACTTGAAAGATTGTAGCTCCACCCCGAAAAAGTGTATCCAGTGTTTGCTGTTGCAGTAACATTTTGTTTACCAGCAAATTTAATAACATTTGATGATGTTGCAATATCACTGTTTGCAATCATAATTCGGCTTGTTGCATTAACTGTTCCACCTGTCCCTGCACTTAATGATATCGTGTTAAAATTAACAACAACACTTGCTGCAGAACCTGTTTTGTAGTTTCCACTTGAAACAGCCCTAACATAAACTGTCTTTGCTGTGGCATTTGCAACAAGTGAATCAAAAAGATTTATGGACCTGCTGGTTGTTGTTGCGC
>CAMVKM010000051.1 GCA_947168085.1 uncultured Clostridia bacterium
TGAAATGTTTTCATATTTTTTTGTTGTTTCTTCATCACCTTGCAAAATTGCAAAAACATCAGTATACGTCATTCTTGCGCTTGATTTTATGATTCCTGGCGTTATTTTGTAGGATTTTACTGTTCCATGGTGGTCAAGGTCAATCAAAACAGACATTGTAAGCCTTTCTACACCTGGATTTAATGAACAAATGCCATTTGAAAGTTCTTCTGGAATCATTGGCAAAACTCTGTCACAAAAATACACACTTGTTGCCCTTTTGTATGCTTCTTGGTCAAGTGCTGAGCCGGGTTTTACATAATGGCTTACATCGGCAATATGAACACCCAAAACAAAGCCGCCATCTTCATTCTCATCAATGCTTATGGCATCATCAAAATCTTTTGAATCTTCACCATCAATAGTAACCACAATTTGATCACAAAAATTCATCCTGTCTTTTCTCTCAAAATCTAAAACAGATTGTGGAACACTTCTGGCCTCATCCAAAACCTCTCTAGGGAACTCTTCATAAAGGTTAAATTCACGAATAACAGACAAAATGTCCACACCCTTTTGATTTGCTGGTCCTAATATTTCTGTTATTCTTCCCTCTGGGTTTTTGCTGTTAAAATTTGTGAGTTTAACAACAACTTTGTCCAAATGCTTGCCCTTAAAGTTTTTGTCAAGTTTTACAAAAATATCAAAAAAGTTTCGGTTGTCATCTGGGCGAACAAAAGCATATTTGTTGTTTGTCATCAAAAGAGTGCCAACAATGTTGTCTTCATTTCTTTTAACAATCTTAAAAACTTCACCTTCAAGTCTGCCATCATCTAAATGAAAGATTTTTATTAAAACAGTGTCTTTGTTTAATGCTCCATGAAGTTTTACGTGTGGAACAAAAACATCTGGGTCATCTTTTGTTGCACCTTCAAGGCGGCAAAAACAAAATCCCCTGTTGTGCCCTGTGAGTTTGCCTTTTTTAAGGTTTAATCTGTCAATTGGAATAATTTTTTGTCCACCACTTAAAATCAAGTCACCATTTTTAAGAAGTTCTGAAATTTCGGAAAAAGCCTTGGGAAGTTCAATTCCCAAAGCATCACTCACAGCTTTTGAAAGGTCGCCCAAAGTTTTGTAATCAAAGCTTTGATCTTCCTTCAAAAGCTTTAAAATTGTCATTTCTTCTGTGTCAACTTGCTCATTTATGTAATCTTGTAATTCATCTTTCATTTTTTTCTCCATTAAAAACGCAAAAGAGAGGTTTAATCACCTCCCTTGCATGCAAATTTTAGGCTGCAACAATTTTTGATAAGATAAAGTAAACAACAGTAATAACAGCCATTGCTATTGCTATTGCTATTGTCCACTTTTTAAGTCTTCCTTCAAGAGTACTACCCTTGTTGTTTGCGTAATATGTTTCTTGAACACCAGTGATTGCTGAACCACCACCACTGTTTCCTTTTTGGCACAAAACCAAAACAATGATAACAATTGCGCCAAGCCCCATAAGAGCAACTAAAATCACTTTTATAACAGCAATTGTTCCATAAAGTGTTGGGTCGGCAGCTGCAAGCAAGTAGTTAAGTAAGTTAAACATAAGTCCTCCATAAATTCATTGTGGTTAACATTATAACACAAATTTTTTGTAATTTCAAGCGAATTTTCAAAAATTTGTTTATCTTATGAAAATATAAGCAAATGCAAGAGCCATAAGAACAGCCGCTAAAACAACGTAACTGTAATTTATTGGATGTTTGTCATCTTTCTTTTTTATGCATTTGGCAAGGCACCAAACACTCAAGATTACAAACACAAATATTAAAGGATATCTAACATAATCTGGAACATCTCTAAAAATTGTGTTAATTATGTTTGTAAAAAAACCAGCCATTAAAAAAATATTCATAAATTTTTCCTTTTAACCTACTTTTGTAGTGGTTTTGCTGTCATTTCTTCTGGTATTTCAATTCCCATAAGTTTTAAAACTGTTGGAGCAAAACTTGAAAGCCCAAACTGCCCAGTCCTAAACTTAATAGCCTTGTTTGTAACAAGAAATGGCACAGGATTTTTTGTGTGGGTTGTTGAAAGCCCAAGTTTAACTCTCATGTCTTCAACATTTCCATGATCTGCCGTTACAATCACTGTGTAGTTCATGTCAATTGCTGCTGTCACAACCCTGTTTAAAGCTTCATCCAAAACTTCCAAAGCTTTAACTGCTGCTTTAAAATCTCCAGTGTGACCAACCATGTCTGCATTTGCAAAGTTAACTAAAATAAAATCATATTTTTCTTGAACAAGCGCTTTTTCAACAACATTTGCAATTTCTGATGCTTTCATTTGTGGAAATTTGGCAAAGTTTTCAACATTTTCACTTTCAACCAAAATTCTGTCTTCACCACGATAAGGTTTTTCAACGCCACCATTAAAGTAGTAAGTTACATGAGCATATTTAGTGTGTTCTGCAACTTTTAATTGTTTAAAACCAAGCTTGCTTAAGTGTTTTGAAAGTGTTGTTTGTGGCGTTGCTGGCAAAAATGCAACTTTTACATTTTTAAACTTGTCATCATATGGGCACATTGAAACACATGTTTTTGCCGAAATTTTTCGTTCAAACTTGTCAAAGCTTTTGCTTGAAAATGCCTCACAAATCTGTCTCATTCGATCGGGCCTAAAGTTAAAAAACAAAATTTCATCATTTTTGTTCATGCCCACATAGTTTCCAATAACATAAGGTGGCAAAAACTCATCACTTGTTTTCTTTGCATATTCTGTGGCAAAAACGTTTTCAAAACTGTCAACCTTTGTGCCTTTTGCATTTGCAATCAAGTCAAAAGCTTCTTTGGTTCTGTTCCAACGTTTTTCTCTGTCCATGGCAAAAAATCTTCCACAAACAGTCACAATTTTTCCAACTCCAATTTCATCAATTTGTTCCTGAAGTTTTTCCAAACATTCTTTTCCAGCATCAGGGGCTGTGTCTCTTCCGTCAGTTATGGCATGAATTAAAACATTTTCAACGCCTTGTTGTTTTGCAAGCTTTAAAATGGCAAAAAGATGATACATGCTGCTGTGAATTCCGCCATCTGAAATCATTCCAACAACATGCAAGGTTTTGTTTTTTTGTTTAACCCTTTGCATTTGTTTTAACAAAACTTTGTTTGAAAAAAAGCTTTTGTTTTGTATGCTTTTGTTAATGTTTAAGAATGACTGAAAAATGCACTCTCCTGCACCCAAATTAAGATGTCCAACTTCACTTCCACCCATTTGTCCTTTTGGAAGGCCAACAAATTCTTCACTTGCTTGCAAAGTTGTCCAAGGATAATTTTTTAAAAGATTGTTCCAAAAAGGCATTTTTGCAACTTTTGTTGGGTTTTCTTCACGTTCATTGTTAATTCCAAATCCATCTAAAACAATTGCTAGAATTGGTGTTTTTGTTTTCATTTTGTTTCTCCTTTAAGCAATATTTTTCCCAATCTCCACAAATTTTTTTGCATCCAAACTTGCTCCACCAACCAAAGCCCCGTCCACAGCTTTGCTTTTTAACAGAGCATTTGCATTTTCTGGCTTAACACTTCCACCATACAAAACCAAAATTTCATTTTCTCCAAAAATTTGATTCAAAACTTTTTTCACATACAAAATTGTGTCTTCAACAATTTTTGCTGTTGGCGTAAGGCCAGTTCCTATGGCCCAAACAGGCTCATAAGCAACAATCAAATTTTTGACACCCACATTTTTCAAACATTTTTCAAGTTGAGTTTTCAAAACTTTTTTTGTTTTCTTTTGTTCAAATTCTTCTTTGGTTTCACCAACACACAAAATTGCTTTTGTTTTTGTTTTTTGTAAGCTCAACAATTTTTGATTTACAACTTCATTTGTTTCACCAAATTTGTGTCTACGTTCACTGTGTCCCACCAAACAAAATTTTGCTTTTGTGTCTTCAAGCATTTTAGCACTAATTTCACCCGTAAACTCGCCAAAATCAGCAAAACCCACATTTTGAACACCAATTTCACATTTTTTTGAAAAAATTTCGTTCATTTTTTGCAAATACACAAAAGGAACAGCAATTCCAAATTTTGTGTTTTTGGGAAGTTTTAAAGAAAAAAATTCTTTTTTAAATTTTTTAATATCATCAAAACTGCCGTTCATTTTCCAGTTGCCAAAAACATATTTCATTTTTAAGCTCCTTTGTTCATAATAACATCTAAAGCAGGAAGTCCATTTCCTTCCAAAAGTTTTAGTGCTGCTCCACCACCAGTTGAAATGTGGTCAAATTTTGATGTAAGCCCAGTTTTTTCAACAGCCGAAACGCTGTCGCCACCACCAACAACCTTAAATGCCATGCTTTTTGAAATGGCTTTTGCCATTTCTTCAGTTCCTGTTGCAAATTTTTCAAACTCAAAAACTCCCATAGGACCATTCCAAAAAATTGTTGCAGCACGTTTGATTTCTTGTGAAAATTTGTGAATTGTTTTTGGACCAATGTCCATTGCAATGTCTGATTGAGTTAAGTTGTCAACCGGCATAATAACAGAATTTGCCAAAAAGTTAAATTCGTAAGCAACAACAAGGTCATCGGGAAGCAAAATTGGAACTTTTTGTTTTGCTGCTTTTTCCATTAACATTTTTGCAATTTCAACTTTGTCTGGTTCGGCTTTTGATTTTCCAAGTTTTTTGCCCTTTGCAAGCAAAAATGTGTTTGCCATTGCTCCACCAACAATGATAGAACTTGCGATGTTTAACAAATTGTTGATAATTCCAATTTTGTCTTTAATTTTTGCTCCACCCAAAACAACAACAAATGGTTTTTTTGGCTTCTTCAAAATTTTTGAAAACATCGAAAGTTCTTTTTCAACCAAAAATCCAATGCAGTTTGGAAGCAATTTTGCCACACCAACAGTGCTTGCGTGTTCTCGATGCATTGTTCCAAAAGCATCATTACAGTAAATGTCAGCAACACTTGCAAGTTTTTTTGCAAAGTTTGGTGTGTTTTGTTCTTCACCCGGATCAAACCTCAAGTTTTCAAGCACAAAAATTTCACCATCATTCATGTTGTCAATCAATCTTTTTGTTTCAAAACAAACAAGTTTTCCATTAAAAAGAATTGGCATGTTAAGTTGACGTCTAAGCTCATCAACAACTGGTTTTAAACTAAATTTTGGATCTGAAATTCCTTCAGGACGTCCAAGATGTGAACACAAAATTACTTTAGCTTTATTTTCAACTAAATATTTGATTGTTGGAAGAGCTTCAACAATTCTTTTTGTACTTGTTATGTTTCCTTTTTCATTTAGTGGAACATTGAAATCCACTCTAAGCAAAACTTTTTTGCCTTTTAACTCATAATCTTTTAAAGTTAATTTTTCAAACATATTAATCCTCCAATAATGAAATTTTGATTGCGCTATCGCAAATTTCGTTTTCAATTTTATCAAGCTCACAAACAATTGCAAAAAACAAAGTGTTGTCTCTAGATACGCTTTGTGATTTTAACAAACAACCTTTTTTGGCTTTTGTCATGTTTTGTTCGTTTTGATCATGCATCTTAAAAATCACTTCCAAATCATTTCTTCTTTGCGTATTATCTTTTTCCCCACAAACATTTAAAACAATTTGTTGCATATCCAAAATGTCTTTTGACAAGGTTTGTAAAAACTTTAATTGTTTAGGTAAAATTTTCTGTTTGTTTTGATTGAAATCTTTTGAAAGCTCACATATGGCAATGTTTGATTTTAAAATTTCTTTTTGATGAGCAAACATATCAACAAAAATTTTTAAAATTTCACCATTTTTTTCATCACAAGCACCACAAAATCTTATGGCACTGTTGCTACTTAACTTGCTTGCCCGCTCAATTAGTTTTGGGCTTGATTGAATTTTTTTCTGATCTAACTTTCCAAACAACACATCAAAACTTTCTTTGGTAAAATCATTGTTAAGCTGAAAAATTCTAGCATAATTTTTCCTTGTTTTTTCAATCACAACAGCAAAATTTGATGCATCATTTTCCGAAATATCAAAACTTGCATATTGCGTGTTTTTTTGTTTGCGTTTTTTGAACATTTTTTTAAAAAGTTTAACAAATTGTGGCAAAAATGGAAGCAAAACAAGTGGAACCAAATTGTTAAACAAATTAAACAAAACCAAAGAAATGCTTGATTGAGAACCACAAACATTGACATGTAAAAACGAAATCCAGTTTGGAATCAACATTAAAAGAGCAATTAACACACAAGCAAAAAGTTTTGCAAAAATGTTAAACATCAAAAGTCGTTTTCCGTTTCGATTACTTTCCAATGCCGCAACCAAAAGTGACACAGCAAAACCAGCACCAAAATTTAACCCCAAAATTGCATAGCACGCCATTTCAAAACTTAAAAGTCCACCATCAACAAGTGGAATTAAAATCGCCACAACTGGATAAGCCGATTGGGTAAAGATGCACAAAATCGCACCCAAAACAATCATCAAAAGCGGATTGCTTATGGCTTTAAAAAATTCGGTCATATCAACAAAAGTCATAAGTCCCTGCACGCTCTCGCTCATGATTGTAATGCCCAAACAAAGTAAACCCAACCCCACAATAAACAATGAAATGTTTTTTGTTTTTTGTTTTTTGCACAAAACAAACATAAAAGCCCCAATAACGACAAATATTGTAAACAGTTTTAAAATACTAATACTTTGAAACATCAACAAAAACATTGCAACAGCACCGCCGATAGATGTTCCTAAACTGATTGCCATGGCTTGTTTTAAACCGATAATTTCAACATTTAAAAATCCTGTTGCCATAACATTTGTAATGGCAGAACTTTGCAAAACTGTGGTTGTTCCAGCACCCAACAAAACACTTTTTAAACTATTTTTTGAATTTTTTGCAAGCATGCCCTGAAATTTGTGCCCCAACAAATTTAACATCCCCGAATTCATGACTTTTATGCCATACATCACAAGTCCAAGACCAGCTAACAGCAAAACAATTTTGTAAATAATATCAAAATCCATAATTTACCTGCTTTTTCTTTTACTATAATAATACTAAAAAAATCAAAAACAATCAAGCAAAATCAAGTGTTTTTTTCAAAAGCTTGCAAAATAAGGTCAAAAATTTCATTTTTATCCTGTGATGTCACAATTTTGTGCCTAAAAATCTTTGCTCCCTTCACATCTTTTATGTAACTTCCTAGATGCTTTCGCATGTGAAGAATCACAAGTTTTTCAGGAAAATATTTTTCCAAAATTCTAAAATGCTCAAAAATAACTTCAGGAATGTTTATGTTTTCATTTTTCCCCAAAAACTCCGAAAAAATCCAAGGTTTTCCAAGAGCACCACGAGCCACAGCAACACCTTTCACCCCAAAATCTTTAATTGCTTTTTCGGCCTGCTGTTTTGTTGTTATGTCACCATTGCCAAAAACAGGGATTTTTACAGCATTTGCAACATCACCAATAATGTCCCAATTTGCATTTCCTGTGTAGAGCTGTGTTTTTGTTCTTCCATGAACACACACAGCGCTAGCGCCACTATCTTCACACATTTTTGCAAAATCGGTGGCAACAACATGATTTAAATCATAGCCAATCCTAAATTTTACAGTAACAGGCTTTTTTGTTGATTTTACCGCTGCTTTAATGATTTTGCTGGCAAGAATTGGATCTTTTAAAAGTGCTGAACCCATGCCTTCTTTTACAATTTTTGGCATTGGACAACCCATGTTAAAATCAATAATATCAAAATCATCTAAAAAGCCATCACAAATCACCTTTTCCACAACATCAGGTTCATTTGAAAAAAGTTGAACCGCCCTTGGACTTTCAGTTTTTTCGTGAGCAAGCAGGGCAACACTTCCTTCACCACCATAAAACAGCCCTTTTGCGCTAACCATTTCGGTTGTTGTCAGTCCACAGTCAAATTGTGAACAAAGCGCTCTAAACCCCACATCAGAAAAACCCGCCATTGGCGCAAGAATATATGGTGATTTTAGTTCTATGTTTTTTATCTTCATCATTTCTCCAACAAAAAATGCCAACTCAAATGGTTAGCCTCTTTTTTTAATTCAATTTTAAATTATGCATTAACTGCGTCTTTCAATGCCTTTCCAGCTTTGAATGCAGGAACTTTGCATGCAGCAATTTTGATTTGAGCACCAGTTGCTGGGTTGATTCCTGTTCTTGCTTTACGTTTTTTAGCTTCGAATTTTCCGAAACCTGTAATAACAACTTCTTGTCCACCCTTAAGTGCTTCTGTAATTACATC
>CAMVKM010000052.1 GCA_947168085.1 uncultured Clostridia bacterium
AGCCTTGCTAACCGATGTTTTTTCTCATCAAACAAAAGAAGGTGCTTCAACAATAAGCCAGCAACTTGTAAAAAATCTTTATCTTTCAAATGAAAAAACATTAAAACGTAAAATTCAAGAAATGTATTTAACACAAAAACTTGAACAAACACACACAAAAAATGAAATTTTAGAATGTTACTTAAATTCCATTTACTTTGGGTGCGGATGCTATGGCATTGAAAATGCTTCTCTTTGTTATTTTGAAAAATCAGCAAAAGATTTAAATGTTCATGAAGCTGCCCTTCTTGCTGGCATTATTAAATCCCCTGCCACATACAACCCACTAAACAACACAAATAATGCATTAAAAAGAAGAAATTTGGTGCTACAACAAATGTATAAACAACGATTTTTAACAAAAGAAACATATGAAACAAACAAAAACAAAGAAATTAACATAAGTGACAATTTAAAAGTAAAGTCAAATGCCTATGTTAATCAAACTTTTAATGAAGCCAAAAAAGTTACACAAAAAGGCAATTTACAAAACTACAAAATATATTCCTATATAAACACTACTTTGCAAAACCAAATAAAAGAAAAAACAACAAAAAGGCTTAATAAATTAAACAAAAACATTGATTTTTGTGTGGTGATTTTAGATAACTTAAATGGTGGCGTTTTAAGCTTTGTGTCTTCAACAACAAATCCTATTAAACGACAACCTGGAAGTTTAATTAAACCGCTTTTGTGTTATGCCCCATGTTTTGAAGAAGGAATTTTAAGCCCCGCATCACCAATTTTAGATTCAGAAACAACTTTTAATACGTGGAAACCAAAAAACATAGACAACAAATTTGATGGTTTTGTTTCTTGTAGAAACGCAATAATTGAATCAAAAAACATTCCTGCAATTAAGGCACTTGATTATGTCGGCATTGAAAAAGCAAAAAATTATATGCAAAACATGGACATTACATTTAGCTTAAACGACAATCACTTAGCTCTTGCACTTGGTGCAATGGAACATGGTTTAACTCCCCTTGAAGTGGCTTCTTGCTACAGCACTTTTGCAAATGATGGGAATTTTTTGGGCTATCATTTTGTTAAAAAAATTGAAGATGAAAATGGAAATATTGTATATGAACACAAAAAAAATCCAAAATTGGTGTTTAGCAAAGAAACAGCATTTTTGATAAATGACATTCTTTGTGATTGTGCAAAAAAAGGAACCGCAAAAAAATTAAATGCCATTCCTTTTAAAGTTGCGGCAAAAACTGGAACAGTTGGAGCAACTGAAAACGACTCAAACACTGATGCATGGTGCTGTTGTTACAACAAAAAATACTGCGTTTGTGTTTGGATTGGCAACACAACAAACAATCCAAATAACAATCTTTTAAAATCACAAAATGGCGGCACAATATGTGCTAATCTTTGTAAAGATGTTTTTGAAATATTAGATAACTCAAACAGTTCATGGTTTAAACAACCACAAAATGTTAAAAAAGTTAGGTTTGACGCTCAAGAATTTAACGAAAAACACAAATTGATGATTGCAAGCAACAATGCCTTAGACAGATTTTGCTTTTTTGATTATGTAAACACAAAACACATGCCAAAACAAAAAGAAAACACAGAAATATTAAGTAAAACTCAAACAAAAAAAGAGAATTCCTTCTCTTTTCAAAAAATTGTTGACAAATGGTTTTTAAATTAAAACAACTTCTTCACTTTCAAGGCAGTCTTGAACAAGTTTGTCTATGTTAAGTTTTGCTTCTTGTTCCAACACATTTTCAATTTTTGGTTTTGTAACTGGTCTTTTTGGCAAAAACACAGTGCAGCAATCTTCATAAGGTTCAATAGAAATTTCATAAGTTCCAATTTTTTTGGCAATATCAATAGTTTCAAGTTTGTCAAAACCAACAAGTGGTCTAAAAACTGGTAATGTAACAACAGAATTTGTTGCTGTGATGCTTTCAAGTGTTTGGCTGGCAACTTGCCCCAAACTTTCGCCTGTCAAAATTGCCCCAGCCCCAATTTTTTTACACAACTTTTCTGCAACCCGCATCATAATTCTGCGCATCAAGATAATCATGTAATCTCTGTCACAATTTCTGTTAATTTCTTCCTGCACTTTTGTAAAAGACAAAATATGCAATTTTAAATGTGGAATGTAGTTTTGCATCTGTTTAGCTAGCCTTATCACTTTGTCTTTTGCTTGCTCACTTGTGTAAGGAAAACTGTGAAAATGCAAACATTCAACAGACATTCCCCTTTTTCCCATAAAATATCCAGCAACAGGGCTATCAATGCCCCCACTTAAAAGCAAAAGACCTTTTCCACTTGTTCCAACCGGCATTCCACCAGCACACAGAATTATGTCAGAAAACATATAGGTCCACCCATCTTCACGAATGTCAATATTAACAATTGTTTCTGGATTGTGCACATCAACTTTTATGTTTTTGTTTGTCATCAAGATTTTTTCACCACAAATGGCAGCAAATTCTGTTGATTTTATTGGAAAACGCTTATCTGCACGTCTTACTTCAACTTTAAATGTTTTTTGAGTTAATTCTAGTTTTGCGCATAAATTTACAATTTCATCTATATCAGTTTTAACTTTTCTGGCAACACTTAAAGAATATAACCCAAAAACTTTTGTCAATTTTTGGATTATTGCTTGCTCATCTTGTTCGTTATAGTTTTCAACAGCGTATCTGCCTGCAATCTTTTTAAGTTTGCAATCAAATTCCTTTATGGCCTTTTGAACATTTGTAAAAAGCATGTTTTCAAAAAAACCACGATTATCACCTTTTAAAAAGATTTCTCCAAACCTTAATAATATTACTTTTTCCATATATCTAATCCTTGAATTTTTTTAACGCACTCACTCAAACTGTGCGCAAAACTTAAAACTTCTTCTTTTGTATTAAACTCGCAAAAACTTATTCTTAAATTTCCAGCTTCTTGTTGTTTGTTTTTCCCCATTGCAACCAAAACTCTGTTTCCGGAGTGTTTTGAATTGCATGATGAACCAGTGCTTACATAAATTTGTTCTTGTTCAAGCATATGGACCAAAATTTCACCCTTCACCCCATCAAAACTTAAACTTAAAATGTTTGGACTAGAGTTTTTGCTTCCATTGATTGTTGGATTTAAAGACTGAATTTGTTCAATTAACAAAGTTTTTAAGTCTTGAACATGTGCCATGTTGCTCTTTAAATTTTCTTGCATTTTTTTTGCAGCCATTGTAAACCCCAAAATGGCAGAAGAATTTTCGGTGCCCGAACGCAATCCAAATTCTTGTCCTCCACCAAAAATAAGTGGTTTTGGATGTAAATTTTTGTTTATAACAAGTGCGCCCACCCCACGTGGACCATGAATTTTGTGGCTGCTAATTGTATAAAGGTCTATGCCACAATCACTAACATTAACTGGAATTTTGCAAAATGCTTGAACACCATCACAATGAAAAATTGCTTGTGGAGAGTGCTGTTTCACAAGTTTTGAAATGCTTTTAACATCATTGATTGCTCCTGTTTCATTACTAACATGAATGCATGAAACCAGCCCCACATTTTCATCAAGTTTGTTTTCTAAATCATCTAAATCAAGTGTTCCGTTATTTAAAAGTTTTACAAATTCAACTTCAAAACCCTGACTAATTAAATAATTTGCTGTTTCAAACACACAAGAGTGTTCACCTTGACTTACCAAAATTTTTTTGTTTTTTTGCAAAAAACAACGCAAAGCAAAATTGTTTGCTTCAGTTGCAGATGCTGTAAACAAAATTTTATGATTGTTTGCATTTAAAAATTTTAACAAAGATTGCCTAGCATCATTTATTTGCCTTGTAACTTCAAGTGCTGGCGCATAAAGCCCTGATGGATTAAAAAATTGCTCTTTGCTGTGTTTACAAACAAAATCTGCAACTTCATCATAAATCTTTGTTGTGCTTGCATTATCAAAATAAATCATTTTATTGTTCCCTTAATTTTGCATTAAGTTTTTGCTGCATATGTGCCAAAACATTTTGTATTTGAGTGTTTACTTCTTCTTGCGTAAGAGTTCCGTCTTTTTTCCTGAAAACAAGCTTTATGGCAACACTTTTTTTGCCACTTTCAACCTGAGAGCCTTGATAAACATCAAAAAATTCAATGCTTTCGCACAAATTACCTGCACTTTTTTTGGCTTCAAGCATAATTTCTCCAACACTAACGTTTTCATCAACAATAAAAGCCAAGTCTCTAATTGAAGAAGGATACTTTGCTGCTTCAACTGCTTTTTTAACTTTTTTTGCTGGAAAGTTTGTTAAATCAAGTTCAAAATAATATGAATTTTTTGAAATATTAAAATTTTCACAAACAAGTGGGTGTATTTTTCCAATAATTCCAACAACTTTGTTTGCCCACAAAATATTTCCACAAATATTTGGATGAAAAGCATCACTTAAACTGTTTGTTGAAGAATTTGCTTTTTCATAAGAAAAATTTAATCCCAATTTTTCAGCAAGCATTGAAACAATGCTTTTAACATAAAAGAAATCATAGTTTTTGCTGTTTGTAACAAATGCTAAAATTTCCCTTTCTTCAGGAATTGTGTTTTCATTAATGTTAAAGAACACTTTTCCAATTTCAAAAATCGAAACATCTTCATTTTTGTGTGCTTCATTATAACTTAAAACTTTTAACATTGAAGAAAGCATTTGTGTTCTCATAACAGAAACATCAAGCCCAAGTGGATTGCGAATTTTAACTTGTTTTTGTTGCAATGTGGTTTGCTTTTGAATTTGCAATTTGTTTAATTCTTCTGGAGAGATAAATGAATAAGTGTTAACTTCAAATGCACCTGTTGCAACCATTAAATTTCTTACGTTCATGTTGTAAGCTACAGCTTTTTCATAGCCACCACTAATTGATTGTGTGTTTTCACAAGCAACACAAGGCATTGTGTCAAAACCCCAAAATCTAATAATTTCTTCGGCAATATCTGAAAAGTTTTGAACATCACTTCTAATTGCTGGCACTTCACAACACAAAATGTCACCTTTTTCTGTGGCATTAATATCCAAATTTTTTAATATATTAATAGCATCTTGAACTGGAATTTCTGTTCCAAGCCAATTTTGAATTCGGTTGTAATTAACCTCAATAATTTTTGAACTAACATCTGGCTTTTTGTTTTCTTGTTTTTGCTCCACAATTTCACCAATGTTAAGTTCGGCAAAAAGGCTTAATGCTCTTTTTAATCCCAAATCACAACTAATTTCTTCAACACCTCTTTCATATCTTCCACTTGAATCTGTTCTAATACCAAAACTTCTTGAGGTTTTTCTTATGTTTTCTTTTTTAAATGTTGCACTTTCCAAAACAACATCACAAGTGTTTTCACTAATTGAAAAACCTTTTCCGCCCATAACACCAGCCAAAGCCATTGCCTGCTTTTCGTTTGCAATAACCATGTTGTTTGATGAAAGTTTTAGTTCTTCATCATTTAAAAGTTTTAGTGTTTCCCCTTCTTTTGCCTGACGAACAACAATCTTTTGTCCTTCGATCTGTTTGTAATCAAAAGCATGAAGTGGTTGACCAACTTCCCACAAAACATAATTTGTTATGTCAACAACATTGTTTATAACTTTTATTCCAACAGAGCGTAATCTTTCTTGCATCCATTTTGGAGAAGGGCCAAGTTTTACATTTTTTATAACTTGCGCTGAATAGTAAGGGCAATTTTCTGTTTGAACATCAACTTTTAGTGGCAAATTTTCTTTTACAGTGTTGTAATCAAGTTTTAAACCTTTATAAGGTCTTTTTAATGCACACGCAAGTTCTTTTGCAAGACCAAAAACACTTTGGCAATCTGGTCTGTTTGCCAAAACATTAACATCAAACACAACATCATCCATTCCCAAAACTTGTGCTATTGGCTGTCCTGCAAAACAATCTTTTGCATCCAAAATCATAATGCCGTCAGTTTCAGCACCTTTGTAGACAGAATTGTCAATGCCAAGTTCTTCTCCAGCACACATCATACCACAAGAATCAACGCCACGCATGTTTGTTGGCTTAATTTTAACACCATTTGCAAGATCAGCTCCTTCTAAAGCCATTGGAACAAAATCGCCTTCTTTCATGTTTGTTGCATGAGTTATAATTTGGTGAAGTTTTTCTCCATCACTAATTTGACATATTAAAAGTTTGTCGGCATTTGGATGTTTTTCAATTTTTTTAATTTGACCAACAACAACATGATTAAGTTTTTCAGACAAATCTTTAAAGGTTTCCATTTCAAAACCACAAAAAGTAAAAGCATCTGCAATTTGCTGTGCTGAAAATCCGTTTAAATCAACAAATTCTTTTAACCATTTTAATGTTACTATCATAATTTTCTCCTACTTAAATTGTTTTAAAAACTCGACATTGTTTTCAAAAAGTTCTCGCATGTCACTTATTCCATATCTAAGCATTGCAAGTCTTTCAAGACCAATTCCAACAGCAAAGCCACCAAACTCATTTGTGTTAATGCCATGATTTTCCAAAATTTTAGGGTTCACCATTCCACAACCCAAAATTTCAATCCAACCAGTTTGTTGACAAAGTGAACAACCATTGCCTTTTCCCCCACACTTTGGACAAGTTGCATCAGCTTCTGCACTTGGCTCTGTAAAAGGAAAATATGATGGCCTTAATCTAATTTTAGTTTTTTCTCCAAACAAAAATTTTCCAATTTCTTCCAATGTTCCTTTCATGTCTGCCATGCTAACATTTTTGTCTACAACCAAAATTTCAAGCTGGTGGAAAAATGGTGAATGTCTGCCATCAATTTCATCAACACGATAAGCTGCCCCTGTCGACACCATTTTGATTGGTGGTTTAAATTTTTCCATTGTGTGTATCTGTGTTGCTGAAGTGTGAGTTCTAAGAACAATTTCATCATTAATGTAAAAAGTATCTTGAGCATCTCTTGCCGGATGATTTTTTGGCACATTCAAAGCTTCAAAACAGTAATAATCTGTTTCAATGTCTGTTCCTGTTCTAACGGTAAAACCTTTTTTAACAAAAAAGTCCATTAAAAGTTCTTGTGTTTCTGTTATTGGATGTTTAACACCCATTGGATAAGGCTTTACTGGAATTGTTACATCCACTTTTTCATTTTTAATTTTTTCTTCCAATTCTTGCTTTTCAAATTTTTTTATAAAAGTTCTTATGGCTGTGTCAATTTTTTCTCTGGCGTTATTTAAAATTGCACCAATTTTGGCTCTATTTTCTGGCAAAACATCTTTCAATTTTTTCATCAAAGCACTAAATTTTCCATTTTTACCTAAAAAATTTGTGTTAACATTAAAAAGTTCTTGTTTGCTTTTTGCATTTTCAACTTCTTGCATTGCTTCTTCTAAAAGCTTGTTTGTTTCATTTTCCATTTACTTCTCCTTAAAAAAATAAACTCCGCCCTACAAAATTAGGACGAAGTTTGCTCCGTGGTACCACCTAAATTCTTTTTGTTGTCAAAAAGCCCTCTTTTGGCTGTGTCGTAAGCCAACGCTCTTCCTACTTTTTGTTGTTTCAAAAGAGTGCTAGAAAGTGAATTCGCTTTAATTTACAACAGGAATTCTCAGCAAACTTCCTTCTCTGTAATTGTAAAATTTAAAGTTACTAGTCTTTCATCATTGCGTTGATTTTAAAGTGATAGTGTAATTATAATAAATAAACACTAAAAAGTCAACTGTTTTTTTAAATTTAAAATTGTTTTTTAATCTAGAATTAGGTTCATCATTTCATCAAGACTGTTTGAGTTTAGATAAGTGTCTGGAACTTTCCCCACCAAAATTGCTTCACAAATTAAAACACTGCTGTTTACAGTTAAATTTTTTGTTGCTGTTGGCATAATTATTTCTTTAA
>CAMVKM010000053.1 GCA_947168085.1 uncultured Clostridia bacterium
CATACACAGGAACAGATCCTTATGTTGACATTGGTGCTTTTTGTGGCGTTTCTGTTGCAGATGGGTTGTTTGAAAATTTGCATGCAAAAAATATTGCAATTAGTGGTTATCAAAAAATTGGTGGAATAGTGGGATCTGCATGGGATATAACAGGAACAGTGACCATAAGAAATTGCTCAAGTAGTGGAACTTTAAGTGGTCACTCAGATGTAGGTGGCATTTTGGGTTATCAACAAAAAGGAAATGTTGTGATAGAAAATTGCTATAATTCTAGTCAAATAACAACAACTTATAGTCGTATTGGTGGAATTGTTGGAAATTCTGCAAACAGCGCAACATTGTCTTTAACGGTAACAAATTGTTACAATAGTGCAAACATAAATTGTGGAGACCAGTATGCTGGCGGTATTGCTGGTTTGGCGTGTGGAACAGTTGTTGTTTCTGGTTGTACTAATACTGGGAATGTTATAGCTTCAAATTATAGTCCAGGGGGAATAATTGGAAAGTTAGGTTGGAATTACTATAATGCAAAAGTGCTAAATTGTACAAATTCTGGAACTATTACAGCAAATAATCAAATTGTTGGTGGAATTGTTGGTGAAAGTAATTTGTCAGGAAAAACAACTTCAGTTTCAAAACTTGAAGTTCAGGGTTGTTCAAATTTTGGAAAAGTAGTGGCAGGGTCACACCACATTGGTGGTATAGTTGGAATGAATGGAGTTGATTTAGACATGCAAGATTGTTACAACTATGGTGAGATTTTTTCAAACAATGGTAGTTGTGGTGGAATTTTGGGTTATATTAAACAAGGATGTGCAGAACTTGAATTTTTTACTAACATAGACAATTGCCACAACAGTGGAAAAGTTACTAACACAGCTTCATATGGAACTGGTGGAATTGTTGGTAGAACTGATTCAGGGCAAGTGAATTTTTCAATTAAGAATTCTCATAATGACGGAGAAATTTCGGGGAATGATTGTACAGCAGGAATTGTTGGAGTAATGCGATCTTTACCTGGTTTATCAAGTGTTTTTTATAATTGCTATAACAATGGAAATATAACATGTGTTGATGCTTCTGGTGGGATTGTTGGACGTTTGGCGAGTGGTTATTTTACAATTGAAAAATGCTATAATTCAGGAAATGTTAATGGTCGTAATGATTTGGGGTTAGTTGGTATCATTGATAATAATGCTACAATTGATATTTTGGATTGTATGAATTTGGGAACAATCAATGGGGCAGCCGCTGTAGGTGGTATTGTTGGTACTTTACTAGATAATTGCGACATAATTGCTAACATTGAAAACTGTTATAACAAGGGTTCAATTATTGGAATTCGATCATTTACTTCAAAAGTTGGTGGTATTATCGGAAAAGTAAATGGTAGATCTGATGCAACTGTTAAAAATTCTTTTAATGTGGGTTCGATTAGTTCTGGTGATGGTGGTGAGGCTATTGGAGGTATTGTTGGAAGCGTTGATACTGGGGTATTAACCACAATTAATTGCTATAACAACAGTGACATTTTTTCAGGAAATTTGGTTGGTAAGAATGAGGGAACTTACACAGACACCAACAACAAATCAAAAAACCTAACAACCCTGCAAATGAGATGTGGTGATGGAACCCAACCAGGCAGTTTTGAAAGCACCTACACCACAGATAATTGGGTTTTTAGGGAAGGAGCTTACCCAGAACTTAGATTTTTTGTTAGCATTCCAGTTGCCACAGAAACCCCAACGCAAAGTTTGGCGCTCACTTTTAATGGCTCAGCTCAAACACCAACTTGGAGTGGTTTTGATTCTGGAGAACTAGAAATTGGAATGCAAACAAGCGCAACAAATGCAGGAACTTACATTGTGTCTTTCACACCAAAAGAAAACTATTGCTGGAGTGATGGAACTCAAACCACAAGATATGCAACATGGACAATTGCAAAAGCATCCATAGCAAAACCAACACTTGCAACAAGCAGTTGGCAGTTCTCAAGTGGAACAACGCGTTCGCCATTTTCAAGTGTTGACACCACAAAAATTGTGGTTTCTGGTGACACGCAGGCAACAAATGCAGGCAGTTACTACACAACATTGTCGTTAAAAGACACAAACAACTACACTTGGAGTGACGGAAGCAACACTGCCTTTACTTTAAAATGGCAAATTCCAAAAGTTGTTTTACAAACTCCAGCTTTAACAAACCACAGCGTAAACTACAACATGGCAACTCAAGATATTACAGCAGATGGCAACCTAACAGGTTTTGATGGAACGTTGATGACATTAACAGGAGTAACTTCGGCGCTAAAATCGGGGACATATTTCTTTTTCATTTATCTTAATGACAGTCAAAACTATTGTTTTTCAAATGGTCAAACATCAATGCTTTTGGGTTGGGTAATCAATCCCTATAACATAGGTGGAGGAACTGTTGTTGTTAATTAAAACAACTAAAAAGAGCTTTCAAAGCTCTTTTTTTGTGCAAAATGCACAAAAAATTTTGGAAAACAACAAAAAATTTGCCAAAAACCAGCAAAATTAGCCCTTTAAAAAATTTTTGGGTTAAAAACACTTTTCTTTTTTGGGGTTTTGTTGTATAATATTGCCATAAATTTTTTTAGGAGAATTAATTTTATGTTTGGTTTATTTATGTCTGACAACAAAAGAAGTTTGAAAAAACTTGAAAAAATGGCAAAGCAAGTTGAAGAACTTGAACCAAAGTATCAAGCAATGTCTAATGAAGAACTTCAAAAACAAACACAAGTGTTAAAACAAAGGCTTGCTGATGGTGAAACTTTGGATGACATTATGTTTGATGCGTTTGCAGCTGTTCGTGAAGCAAGTTTTAGAGTTTTGAACATGAAACACTTTCACGTGCAAATTATTGGTGGAATTGTGCTTCATCAAGGCCGTATTGCCGAAATGTATACTGGTGAAGGAAAAACCTTTGTGGCAGTTTTGCCATCTTATCTTAACGCACTTGCAGGAAAAGGTGTTCATGTTGTAACCGTAAACGAGTATTTGGCAACACGTGACGCAGAGTGGATGGGAAAAGTTCACAATTTTATGGGGCTTAGTGTGGGTGTGTCTCTTGCGCAAATGAAACCACAAGAAAAGAAAAAAGCCTATGATTGTGACATCACTTACTGCACAAACAACGAACTTGGTTTTGACTATCTTCGTGACAACATGGTTAGAAAAGCGGAAGACCGTGTTGCAAGGGGCTACAACTTTGCAATTATCGACGAAGTTGACAGCATTTTGATTGATGAGGCAAGAACACCACTTATTATTAGTGGTCGTGGATTTAAAAGCAGTGAAACCTACAAAAAAGCGCAAAAATTTATTAAAACTCTTCGTATGGACAAAGATTATGTTATTGATGAAGAGAAAAAGGCAATTCACTTAACAGAAGAAGGAACAACCCAGGCCGAAAGATTTTTTGGCATTGAAAACCTAAGTGATATTAATGCTGTTGAACTTAACCAACACATTATGAACGCACTTAGAGCAAACTTTATGCTTAAAAGAGACAGTGACTACATTGTTAAAGATGGAGAAGTTTTGCTTGTTGATGAATTTACTGGTCGTGTTATGGAGGGAAGACGTTATTCAAACGGACTTCACCAAGCAATTGAAGCCAAAGAACATGTTGAGATTAAGGATGAAAACCTAACTGTTGCAACAATCACACTTCAAAACTACTTTAGAATGTACAAAAAACTTAGTGGAATGACAGGAACAGCAAAGACAGAAGAGGCAGAATTTAACAAAATTTACAATCTTGACATTGTAACAATTCCACAAAACCTTCCAAACCTTCGTGTTGATGAACCAGACATTGTTTACACAACAATGGACGGAAAATTTAAAGCCATAGTAAACAGAATTGAAGAATGTTATGAAAGGAAGCAACCAGTTCTTGTGGGAACAACAACAATCGAGCGTTCGGAATACATTAGCAAAATGCTTAAAGAACGTAAAATTCCACACAACGTGTTAAACGCAAAAAACCATGCACAAGAAAGTGAAATTATTGCTCAAGCAGGTCAACTTGGAAAAGTTACAATTGCAACAAACATGGCTGGTCGTGGAACAGACATTTTGCTTGGTGGAAACCCAGAACACCTTGCAAAACTTCAACTTGCAAAAAAAGGTTACACACACGAACTTATTGAACTTGCAACATCATTTTTGCCAGCTGAAACTGAAGAAGTTCAACGTGTAAAAGATGACTATGCTGCTCTTTACAAAGAACTTAAAGAGCAAACAGACGCAAACAAAGAAAAGGTTTTGGAAGTTGGCGGTCTTATGATTATTGGAACAGAACGCCATGAATCACGCCGTATTGACAACCAGCTTCGTGGTCGTGCAGGCCGTCAAGGAGACCCAGGACACTCTGTTTTTTATCTTTCTCTTGAAGATGATTTGTTAAGACTTTTTGGTGGAGACAGATTAAAACGTATTAGCCAATTTTTTAGAATGGATGAAGACACACCATTCCAGATGAAAATGCTTTCTCACCAAATTTCAAATGCTCAAAAGAAAGTTGAAATCAGAAACTATGCAATTCGTCGTCATCTTTTGGGTTATGATGATGTTATTAACGAGCAAAGAGCTCTTATCTACAAACAACGTAATGAAATTTTGGATGGAGAAGATGTTCACGCACAAATTTTGGATATGTTCCCAGAAGTTGTTGAAAACGCAATTCTTAGTGCTGTTGACCCAGACAAACCAAGTGTTGAATGGGATTTGGACGAAATTAACAATTCGCTTGAAGACAGACTTTTTCCTAAAGGCACAAACTTTGTAACAGAACAAATGATTGAAGACATTTCATCAAGTGAACTTTGCGAAGTTGTTTTGGAAGAAGTGCTAAAACGCTATGAAGACAAAAAGAAAGAATTTGAAGAACTTGGGCTTCAATTTGCTGTTGTTGAACGCATTATTCTTTTGGACATTGTAGACCGTGCTTGGATGGAACACATTGATGCAATGACAACACTTCGTCATGAAATAACAACTCAAAGTTTTGGAAACAAAGACCCTGTTATTTCATATAAGAAAGAAGGTTTTGACATGTTTGAGCAAATGGTTGATGGAATTAGAACAAAAACATCAACAATTATGCTAAATCTTAGCAAGCCAACAGTTGAAATTAGGCCAAACCCAAGCCCAGCACAAAACACTGTTGCAAGCCAAGAAGGAATGCCAACAAAAACAACAACAAATGCTCCCGTTTCACGTGAACCAGCAAAATCAACAAAAGTTGTTGGGCGCAATGAACCATGCCCATGTGGAAGTGGTAAAAAATACAAAAACTGTTGCGGAAAAGAAAACTAAATCTAAAAAAGTGCCTTAATTTTGCTGTTTTAAGGCAAAAAAATAAATTAAAATGAGAATTTTATGACAGTTGAAGGGATTAAAGAACAATTAAATCAAACAAAAAAAGTGCTTGAAGATATTCAAGTGCTTTTTCCTGTTTTAAAACTTCAAGAGAAAAAACAAGAACTTGAAAAAAAGCAACAAGAACCAAACTTTTTTAGTGACCGAAAAAATGCTGAAAAAGTTGGAAAACAAATTGCTTTAATTGATCAAAAACTGGAAATTTTAAAAACTATAAACACCCAATATGAAAATGTTGCAACACTAATTGAAGATTGCACAGATGAAGATACAGAAATTTTAAAAGATCTTGAAGATGAGTTAAAAAAACTAACAAAAGCATCAAACAGTTTGCACCTTGAAGGACTTTTTACTGGCAAGTATGACCATAATTCTTGTATTTTAACAATTCAAGCAGGTGCTGGCGGAACCGAAGCTTGCGACTGGGCTGACATGCTTTTTAGAATGTATGAACGTTACTGCCAAAAACAAGGTTACAAGTTTGAAGTGCTTGACTACAACGAAGGTGATGGCGCTGGCATTAAAAGTGTTACAATTATGGTTGAAGGCACAAACAGCTATGGCTATTTGAAATCAGAACGTGGTGTTCACAGGCTTGTTAGAATTTCACCTTTTGACAGTAACAAACGTAGGCACACAAGTTTTGCTTCAGTTGAAGTTATGCCACAAATTGAAAGTGCCACCGAAATTGAAATTAAACCAGAAGATTTAAAGGTTGATGTTTTTCGAAGTGGAGGTCACGGCGGGCAAGGTGTTAACACAACAGACAGTGCAGTTAGAATTCGCCACATTCCAACAGGAATTGTTGTGCAATGCCAAAACGAGCGAAGCCAAATTCAAAACCGAGAAAATGCACTTTGCGTTTTAAGGTCTAAACTTGCTCAAATAGAAGAAGAAAAAGAACAAGCAAAGCTTAATCAAATTCGTGGAACACTTAAAAAAATTGAATGGGGAAGCCAAATTCGAAGTTACGTTTTTTGCCCATACACAATGGTAAAAGACCACAGAACAGATTGGGAAACAAGTGATGTGTTTGGTTTTGTTGACGGCAATCTACAGGATTGCATTGAAGAATATTTAAAGCAATCAGTTTAGGTGGGAAATTTTATGGATTACGAAAAAGAAATGAAGGAAAAAGTAAAAAAATTACGCACACAAAAAGTGGTGCGTATTTTGGCATTTGAAAGCAGTTGCGACGAAACAAGTGTTGCTGTTGTTGAAAATGGCAGAAATGTTCTTTCAAACATTGTTGCTTCTCAAATTGACATTCACACTCGCTTTGGTGGTGTTGTTCCGGAAATTGCCAGCAGAAATCACATTTTGGCAATAAATCCGTGTCTTGAACAAGCGTTAAAAGAAGCAAATTGCACTCTTGATGACATTGATGCAATTGCTGTAACTCAGGGTGCGGGGCTGGTGGGCGCGCTTTTGGTTGGTGTTACTAGTGCAAAAGCACTAGCATATGCGTTGAAAAAACCTTTGATTGCGGTAAATCACATAAAAGGTCATATTGCTGCAAATTTTGTAACGCACAAAGATTTAAAGCCACCGTTTGTTTGTTTGATTACAAGTGGTGGGCACACTGAAATTGTAAAAGTTGTGGACTACAACAAATTTGAAATGCTTGGAACAACACAAGATGATGCAATTGGTGAAGCTTTTGACAAAGTTGCGCGAATTATTGGGCTTGGCTATCCGGGTGGTCCAAAAATTGACAAAATGGCAAAACAAGGAAAGGCCAACATTGTTTTTGTTAAGCAAGATGCCTTTGAAAACACTTTTGATGTGTCTTACAGTGGTTTAAAAACTGCTGTGATTAACTATG
>CAMVKM010000054.1 GCA_947168085.1 uncultured Clostridia bacterium
TTCCAAAATCTAAAAATTCTTTTTTGCCAATTTTGGCCGCAACAATTTTGTGTGAAGAAAAAATTGTGTTAAAACAAAACCCAAACTACAGTGATATTTTTTGTTTTGCAAACATTTTGCGAGTTTTAGGCAAAAAGGTCAGTTTTGTTGGAAATGACATCATTGTTGAAGAAAGTGGATTTAATCACACATTTGTTCCGCAAGTTTTGGCATCAAAACTAAGGTCAAGCAGTCTTGTTTTGGGGCCGCTGCTTGCAAGATTTAAAAAAGCAAAAATTGCAATGCCTGGTGGTTGCAAAATTGGACAAAGGCCACTGGACATTCACCTAAATTGTTTTAAAAAAATGGGCGTTGTGGTTAATCAAACTTGTGATTTTGTTGAATGCTTGGGGTTTGACATGAAATCAACAACACTAAACTTAAGATTTCCAAGTGTCGGGGCAACAGAAAATTTTTTAATGGCATCTGTTTTTTTGGAAGGAACAACAATTTTAAACAATGTAGCACAAGAGCCCGAAATTGTTGACCTTGCAAATTTTTTAAACAAAATGGGTGCAAACATATCAGGCGCTGGAACAAACCAAATTGTGATTTGTGGTGTAAAAAAACTTTGTGGCACAACATTTACGCCAATTGCTGACCGAATTTTTGTTGGAACAATGATGATAGCATCAGCCCTTTTGGGTGGTGAAATTTTGTTGAAAAATGCCGAACCAAAACATGTTTTGTCGGTTTCAAAAATTTTGGGGCAGTGTGGCTTTACAATCAAAACTTTTGATGATAAAATTGTTGTTAAATCCGCTCAAAATGCAAAAACCACAAATTTAAAAACAGCGCCTTACCCAGGTTTTGCAACCGATTTGCAATCGCAAATGCTTGTTTTGCTTTCGTGCCTAAATGGGCAAAGCGTGGTAAAAGAAACAGTTTTTGAAACACGTTTTCACACAGCACATGAACTAAACAAAATGGGTGCAGACATAAAAATTTGTGACCAAACCGCCTATGTTTTTGGTCCAGCAAAATTGCATGGGGCAAATGTTGTTGCTGGGGACCTTCGTGGTGGAGCTGCTTTGGTTTTGGCAGGCTTAAAAGCGGAAGGGCAAACAATTGTTGAAAACATTTTTCACATTGACCGTGGCTACTTTGAGTTTGAAAAAACTTTGCAATCTTTGGGTGCGGACATAACAAGGAGAGATTGTTAGATTTGATTAAAAAAACAAAGTTGTTGGTTGTTTGGTTTTTAGTTGTTTTTTTGCTTTGCGCGATAATGGTTTTGCGCAGAGTTTTGTAATTTTCTTGTTTTTAGTTTTCAATAAAAAACACAAAAATAAAAATAAAATTTTTAAAAAATACCAGCACAATTTTAGAACAAAATTAGAACAAAATGCATATTTATGCAAATTATGGGCAAAAAAGCCCATTTTTTTTGTGTTTTTATAAAAAACTTGCTTATTTTTGTTTGACAATATTCGCAAAATTTTATATTATTATAACATAACTAGGGAAGACTTTAAAAAAGGAGAGATTAATGGCACGGAAAAATATTGCTGTTTTGGATGTTGGTAGCAGCACGCTTTCGGTTATGATTGGTAGCCTTGGTTTTGGTGGAAATGTTAATGTTAAAGGGTTTGCCGAAACAAATTATGCAGGTTTTTTAGATGGTGAATTTTTGGAACCAGAAAAACTTGAAAGCACAATTGCCTCAGTTATTGCTCTTGCTCAAGAAAATGCAAATTGCAAAATAACGCATCTGTATGTTGGAGTTCCAGCAGAGTTTGGGGCTGTTGTTGTAAAACAAGCAGAAATCGATTTTTTTGCTGAGCACAAAGTAACCGATGCTGACATCACAGAACTTTTTGAAAAGGCAGACGTCTTTAAAGATCATCAAAAATACAGCGTTATTAACAGAGCACCAATTTACTTTGTTGCAGATGATGGGGAACGAACACTTAAGGTAAAGGGAAAAATTACAGAAAAACTTTCGGGGCTAATTAGTTTTAACCTTTGTGACAAGGGCTTTTTAGAAGACATTATGCCAGCGCTTAGTGAATTTGAATTTGAACACGTTGAGTTTTTAAGTGAACAACTTTGTGAAAGTTTGTATTTAATTAGCCCAGACAAGCGTGACAACTTGGCGGTTTTGGTGGATTGTGGATTTTTGACAACAAGTGTGTCCATTGTTATGGGTGATGGAATTTTAAGTTCGCATCACTTTGCTTTGGGGGCAGGACACATTGTGTCTGACATAAGCACAGTGTTTGAAGTTCCACTTGAACAGGCCGAAGAGTTAAGGCGTGGCATATCATTTGAAGAAGATCCAGAAGGACAAGTGTTTGAAGTTGAGATTGAAGATGGAGAAACAAAAGAAATTCCAGTTTCAAAAGTTTTTGAGATTGTTGACTTTAGGGTTAATCAAATTACAAAAATGATTCAAAAATGTTTAGACGCTTCAGACATTGCACTTCCAGAATTTACACCAATGTTTTTAACTGGTGGTGGAATTAGCTATATAGAAGGAATTGCGGACAAACTTTCAGACAAGTTTGGCTGTGAAATCACAATTGCAAGTCCAAAAGATCCAACATTAAACAAACCATATTTGTCGTCAATTGTAAGTTTGCTAGATTTAGCACTAAGAAAAAACAAGCAAAGCATTGGATTGTTTTTAGGAAAATTATTTAAAGGTGGAGGAAAAGAAAATGAATAATTATAACGAATATGCAGGAGAACAAGTGAAACCTGTTGTAAAAATCAAAGTTGTTGGTGTTGGTGGCGGTGGAAACAATGCCATTAACCGCATGGTTAATGCTGGTGTTAGTGGTGTTGAGTTTATTGCAGTAAACACAGATAAACAAGCGCTTCAAGTAAGCAAAGCGGATTACAGAATTCAAATTGGAAGCAAACTTACAAAAGGTTGGGGTGCTGGTGCTGATCCAGAAATTGGACTTAAAGCAGCAGAAGAAAACTTGGAAGAACTTAAACAAACAGTTAACGATGCTGACCTTGTGTTTGTTACTGCCGGAATGGGTGGTGGAACAGGAACAGGAGCTGCCCCAATGATTGCTGGCCTTGCAAAAGAAAAAGGCATTTTGACAATTGCAGTTGTAACAAAGCCATTTAACTTTGAAGGCAGAAAAAGAATGCAAAACGCTGAAAAGGGTGTTGAAAATTTAAGAAAAGTTGTTGATTCACTTGTAATCATTCCAAACGAAAAACTCTTTAAGCTTGTTCCAAAAGGAACATCAATTGTTGACACTTTCCGTTACGCTGATGATGTTTTAAGACAAGGTGTTCAAGGAATTTCAAACATTATTGTTGACAACGCTCTCATTAACCTTGATTTTGCTGATGTTAACACAATTATGAAAAACCGTGGCCTTGCTCACATGGGAATTGGAAGAGCAAAAGGTGACCGCAAGATTTTTGATGCACTTTCACAAGCTGTTTCAAGCCCACTTTTGGAAACAACAATTGAAGGTGCAACAGGAATCATCTTCAACGTAAAAGGTGGCGTAAATCTTCCTATTGACCAAGTTCATGAAGCTGCAGACCTTATGCGTGAAATTGTTGATCCAGAATGTAACATTATTTTTGGTGCAAGCATTGATGAAAAACTTGAAGATGCTGTTGAAATCACTGTTATTGCAACAGGATTTAAGGGTAACGACATTCCAACACTTATGCCAGAGCCAGAAAAAGAAGAGCCAAAGTTTAATGAAAATGAGTATTCAAACTTTTTAGGTGGACGTTTTGCAAAAAGACAAGCAGAACCTGAGGAAGATGAAGACGAAGAAGATGAAGATGAAGAGCCAGCTTTTGACTTTAGAAAGCCACAAAAAGAAGAAACATCAAAAGTTTCAAGCGGAAAAATTGATGTTGACGAATCAGACATTCCACCATTTTTAAGAAAACTTCGTGGAAAATAATAAAAACAAAAAAATAGGAGAAAAAAATTATGTTTGTAAAAAATAGAATTTTCCAACTTGTTATTGGATTTTTGGCACTTGTACTTGCTGTTTTCAGTGCACTTATGCTTGGTAATGTTGTTCCAAGCAAACTTGGTCTTTGGGCTCATGCTGTGATTTTTATTTGCTTGTTTGTTAACATCATTGAAGTTATCATTTACTTTTTGTTTGCAAAAACTGAGACAACACGAATTTTTTGTAGATGGCTTAACCTTTTTACAATTTGCGTAATGTTTGTAGCCCTTACTGCTGGATTTGTTCAAGCAGCACCAGGAATTTTTGCAGAATTTAGCGTTAATGACGCACTTGACTTTTTCTTGATTTTGGCAAACTATGTTCTTATTTCAATTGTTATTGTGTTCTTAGTTTTCTCTAAAAAAGAAGCACAATTAAAGAAACAAAACAAATAATTAGCAAAAAGGAGGGAAATTATGAGTGGAGTTCGTAGAGAAAAGGCTTAAAACTTTTTAAACAAAGAAAAAATCTGTTTTGATTAACAAAAAAAGGAGCATTTTGAATAATGCTCTTTTTTGTTGCATATGTTATTCCATTAAAAAGGAGAAATTAAAATGGAAAACATTTATCAAAGCATTAGTGCCCGAACAGGCGGAGACATATATGTTGGCGTTGTTGGGCCAGTTAGGGTTGGCAAATCAAGTTTTATCACAAGATTTATGGAAGAATTTGTAATTCCAAAAATGGCAAGTGGCAACGCAAAAACTTGCACAATCGACGAACTTCCACAAAGTGCCGATGGTAAAACCATTATGACAACACAACCAAAGTTTGTACCTGCCGAAAGCGTTTTGGTTGAAACAGGTGGAGTAAAACTTAACATGAAACTTGTTGATTGTGTTGGTTATTTTGCCGAAGGTGCCGATGGTGACACTCAAGAAAACGGAAATCCAAGAATGGTTAAAACACCTTGGGCAGATGAAAAAATGACATTAAAACAAGCTGCCGAACTTGGAACACAAAAGGTTGTGGAAAATCATTCAACAGTTGCAATTTTGATGACAAGTGATTCAAGTTTTGGTGAAATTCCACGCAAAAGTTTTGTTGAGCCAGAAACAAGACTTGTAAAAGAACTAAAAGCTCTTGAAAAACCTTTTGTGATTGTGCTTAACAGCAAAGAACCACATTCAGAAAAAACACAAAAGTTGGCAAAAGGTTTGGAAGAAAAACATGGCGTTCCAGTTGTCCCACTTAATGCAACAACAATGACCGAAGAAGACATTTCAAAAGTGTTTGAAAAAATGCTTTCACAATTTCCGCTTGTTTGTGTTGAAGTGAAAATGCCCGATTGGTTAACATCACTTCCGTTTAATCACCCAATCATTTCCGAAATTGTTGCCGAGACAAAAAATTTGTGCAAAAATGCAGAGAAAATGGGCGATTTTAAAGAAAATAGCATGTTTTTGGAAAGTGAAAATTTTGAAAAAAATTCAAAAACAACAGCACTTTTGGGTGAAGGCAAAATTGAAATTGAAATTGTTCCAAAAAACAATTTGTTCTACAAAGTTTTAAGTGAAGAATGTGGTTTTGAAATTGAAAATGACTTTGATTTGGCACTGAAAATCAAAGATTTGGCAAAAGCAAAACTTGAATTTTCAAAACTTGAAAAAGCCCTTGAAACAGTAAAAGAAACAGGTTATGGAATTGTTGTGCCAACTGCTCAAGACATGGTTTTGGAGCAACCAGAAACAGTAAAGCAGGGTGCGGGCAAGTTTGGAGTGAAACTAAAAGCAACAGCACCAAGTTTGCATATTTTGCGGGTTGACCTTGAAACTGAAATTAGCCCAATGGTGGGGAATGAAGAACAAGCAAAAGACCTTGTGGACTACTTATTAGAACAAGAAAAAAGCAACCAAAACGGAATGTGGGACACCAGCATTTTTGGAAAATCAGTTCAAAGCTTGATGACAGAAGGGCTTTCTAAAAAACTTGATGCAATGCCAGTTGAAGCACAAAAAAAGATGCGAAAAACTCTTACTCGAATTGTAAATGAGGGCAAGGGAGGCATTATTTGTATTTTACTTTAAAACAAGGCAAAAACCTTGTTTTTTTGTTTAAAAAGGGCTTGTTTGGCAAAAATTAGCATTAAAACAAAAACTTTTGTGTTAAAATAATTGATTTTTTTCGGCTTTAGTGTTATAATAATTATCATATTTTTTTAAGGAGGCTTTTTTGTGGAGCAAAACAACAATTTACAAAAGAAACCGTTTCCAATTTTCACGGTCTTAATTGCGGCACTCATTATTATTTTGCTTGTGATGTCTTTTTGGCCATCAGGCACAGGTAAAAAGATTTCACGAAGCGATTTTGATACATCATTTGCTGCCGAACAAGTTGCTGGTGTTTACATTTATGGAACAACAGTAAAAGGTGTTTACATTGATGGAGTGGAGGGGCACAAATTTAGCCCTGATGATCTTATCAAATCAAAAGGAAAAAAGTGTGATTTTTACTTTACTGTTATTTCAGGGGCAGAAATCGACACACTTACAACCAACTTTGAAGCTTATGCTCAAACACATACAGATTTTAAGTATGACACTGAACCACAAGGCGAAAGTTGGTTCTCAAAAATCTACCCATTTATTTACATTGGACTTATCATTATTTTTGCAATTTTAATTTTCCGTGCATTTAACAAAATGAGCGGCAAAAACATGGATTTTGGCAAAAACAAAGCAAGAATGGAAGCAAACCTTACTGTTAGATTTAAAGATGTTGCAGGATGTGAAGAAGAAAAGAACGAAATGCAAGAACTTGTTGAATTTTTAAGAAATCCAAAGAAATTTACTGACCTTGGTGCAAGAATTCCAAAGGGAGTTTTAATGGTTGGTCCACCAGGAACAGGAAAAACACTTCTTGGAAAGGCAATTGCAGGAGAAGCTGGAGTTCCTTTCTTTAGTATCACAGGAAGTGATTTTGTTGAAATGTTTGTGGGTGTTGGAGCGGCAAGAGTTCGTGATTTGTTTGAAACGGCAAAGAAAA
>CAMVKM010000055.1 GCA_947168085.1 uncultured Clostridia bacterium
AAGCAAACAATAAAAACAAAAAAGTGCTAACCGCACTTTTTATCGTATGTAAGGATTAAGATCTTTCATTTGAGCAGCCTTTTCAGATTGTTCTTGCGCTGCAAATGCACCTTGTTCTTCGGCAAGTTCGGCAACTTTTTCATCAATTTGCTCTCTTAAAAGCACAGATTTTGCTGCGTAACGAATTGCCTTGTTAACTTGTCTTCTGGTTTTAATGTAAGAAACAATTTTTCCACCAACACCTGCCCCTGCAACCAACACATTTTCCATCAAAAACAAATCCACAATTTTTGATGTTGGTTGTTTTGTAAGCAAAGAGTAAGCCACATCAGCGCCAAACAAAACAGCTTCTCCAATAACAAATTTTTTGTTCATGAAAAAATTTGTTAAAAACCCTTCAAAAATCTCATTTTGTTCATAAGCTTCTAAATAATTTAAACGAGATGCAAAATCACAAACTTGCTGATCATTTATGAGTTGAGACAATTCTTCATCAGCTTCAACATTAATGTTTGTTGCTGATTCTTGGCTTTCTTCAAAATCAACTTCTGTGTCTTTTTCTTCACCTTGCTGTGGACCACCATTTATGATTGTTCCAAGTTCATCTAAAACAGCATTAAATTTTGACATTTTAGCATCCCCCTTTTGTAAACTTGTTTTTAAGTATAACATAAAATAAGAAAAAAGTCAATACTTAAGTTTCAACAAAAAAATGTGTGAAAATCACACATTTTTTAAAGAGTTTTTAAAATATTTTGATATTTTTGAAAGTCTTCATAATCTTTTTGCTCAAATTCTTCAGCAAATGCTTTGACTTTTGCAATTTTTTTCTTGTCTGACACATTTGGAAGTTCCACAGTAACTTTTACAAACATGTCACCTTTGCTTGATCTGTTTAATTGCTTTATGCCTTTACCTTTAAGTTTTAAGATTGTTCCTGTTTGAGTGTTTGCTGGAATGTTTAACTCAAGCTTTCCTTCAAGACTTGGAATCACAACTTTTCCGCCAAGCATTGCAATAGTAAACGGAACTGGAAGTTCAAGATGCACGTCAAATCCATCACGCTCTAAAAGTTTATGTGGTAAAACACGTACCAAAACTTGTAAATCACCATTTGGACCACCACGAACACCTGCATCACCATAACCATGAAGTGTCATAATTTGTTCGTTATCTATGCCCGCTGGAATGTCAATTGTGATGTTTGAAGCCTTTTTCATAACGCCCTTTCCTGCACAATGTTCACATTTTTCTTTAATCTGTTTTCCTGTTCCATTACATTTTTTACATGGACCAACGTTCACAAAACTTCCAAACAAAGTGTTTTGTGTGTAACGAACTTGACCACTTCCACCACAGTCGGAACATGTTGCATAAGCTGTTCCTGCTTTTGCTCCAGTTCCATTACAATGGCTACAATTTTCAGTTCGAACAAGATTTATGGTTTTTTTAGCACCAAAAGCGGCTTCTTCAAAAGTTAAGTTAATTTGTGTTGTTAGGGTGTTTCCTTGCATTGCACCATTTCTGGAACTTCCACCACCAAATCCTGATGAAAAAATGTTGCTAAAAATATCTTCAAATCCACCAAAACCTTGGCTTGAAAAACCTGAAAATCCACCCCTTGTGCCACCACCAGCGTTTTTAAAAAAATCTTGTGGATCAGCTGAACCATATTGGTCATAATTTGCCTTTTTTTGGCTGTCCCCCAAAACTTCGTAAGCTTCATTAATTTCTTTAAACTTGTTGGCAGCTTCTTGATTGTTTGGGTTTAAATCTGGGTGATATTTTTTTGCAAGTTTTCGATAGGCTGACTTAATTTCATCAGCACTAGCATCTTTTTTTACCCCCAATGTTTCATAGTAGTTTTTTGTTGCCACTTTTCTGTCTCCTAAAATTATTCAGCATCTTTAATGTCGTCTGGTTTTACTTCAACTTCTGGACCTTGTGCTGAGGCACCTTCTTGTCCTTGTGGTTTTGCGTTTTGATAAAGTTTTGTTACAATTGGTTCACTTGTTTTTGTGAGTTCATCAAGTGCTTTTTGAATTGCTTCTTTGTCATCTTTTTTGAATTCTTCTTTTGCTTTGTTAATTGCTTCCTGAAGAGTTTTCTTTTCATCTTCACTAATTTTGTCGCCATTGTCACGAAGAGTTTTTTCTAATGCAAAAGCCATTCCTTCTGCTTGGTTTCTAAGGTCAATTACTTCACGACGTTTTTTGTCTTCTTCAGCATATTTTTCAGCATCTTTAATTGCTTGATTAATTTCATCTTCTTTAAGGTTTGATGAAGATGTGATTGTAACGCTTTGTTCTTTTCCTGTTCCAAGATCTTTTGCTGAAACATGAACGATTCCGTTTGCATCAATATCAAAAGTTACTTCAATTTGTGGAACACCACGTGGTGCTGGTGGAAGATCGGTTAAACTAAAACGTCCCAAAGTTTTGTTTGCACTTGCAAATTCACGCTCTCCTTGAAGAACATGAATGTCAACACCTGGTTGATTGTCAGTTGCTGTTGAGAAAACTTGACTTTTCTTTGTTGGGATTGTTGTGTTTCTTTCAATAAGTTTTGTAAACACTCCACCCAAAGTTTCAATTCCAAGTGAAAGTGGTGTTACATCCAAAAGCAAAACATCTTTTACATCTCCAGCCAAAACTCCACCTTGAATTGCTGCACCAATTGCAACACATTCATCTGGGTTAATACCTTTAAAACCTTCTTTTCCTGCAAACTTTTTAACAGCATCACAAACTGCTGGAATACGAGTTGATCCACCAACTAAAATAACTTTTGCAATGTCATTTGTTGAAAGTTTTGCATCTTTAAGTGCTTCCAAACTCAAATCAACAGTTTGTTTTACTAAATCTGCTGTGATATCATCAAATTTTGCTCTTGAAAGTTCATATTCAAGGTGTTTTGGACCTGTGCTGTCTGCTGTGATAAATGGAAGAGAAATTGTTGTTTTTAAGCTTGCAGAAAGGTCAATTTTTGCTTTTTCTGCAGATTCTTTAAGTCTTTGCATTGCACTTTTGTCTGTGCTTAAGTCAATTCCGTTTTGATTTTTAAATTCAGTAATCAAAAGGTCAATAATGCGTTGGTCAAAGTCATCTCCACCAAGACGGTTGTTTCCTTTTGTTGCCAAAACTTCAAACACTCCGTCACCAATTTCCATAACTGACACGTCAAATGTTCCACCACCAAGGTCAAATACCAAAATTTTTTGGTTTTTGTTTTCACCCTTGTCAAGTCCATAAGCAAGAGCTGCAGCTGTTGGTTCGTTAATAATTCTAAGAACTTCAAGTCCTGCAATTTTTCCTGCATCTTTTGTTGCTTGACGTTGACTGTCTGTAAAGTAAGCTGGAACAGTAATAACAGCTTGGGTTACTGGTTGTCCAATGTAACTTTCAGCATCTGCTTTTAATTTTGAAAGAATCATTGCTGAAATCTCTTGTGGTGAATACTCCTTTCCTTCAATTTTTACTTTGTAGTTACTTCCCATTTCACGTTTAATAGAAGAAACTGTGTGTTCTGGGTTTGCAATTGCTTGACGCTTTGCAACCTGTCCAACAAGACGTTCTCCACCTTTAATTGAAACAACACTTGGTGTTGTTCTTGCTCCTTCTGCGTTTGCAATAACGGTTGGTTCTCCACCTTCCATAACAGCAACACAGCTGTTTGTTGTTCCTAAGTCAATTCCAATAATTTTTGCCATAATAATTTATCTCCTTAAAATTTAATTTTTTATTTGTTTGTTTTTAATCGCTTGGGCATATTGTTATTTTGTTTTACTTGGCAATAACAACCAAACTATATCTAATCACTCTTTCTGGCCCCATAAAACCTTTTTGAACTTCTTGAATTATTGTGCCACTTTCTACTCCTTCCTTTTCTTCTGCCAAAATTGCGTTGTGAAAATTTGCATCAAATGGCTTTCCAAGAGCTTCAATTGGTTTTACATCAAACTGGGCAAAAGCATTTAAAAACTCTCGTTTTAAAATTTCAATTCCGTCCTTAACTTTTTCATCTTCAATTGATTTTAATGCTCCTTCAATCGCGTCATAACAATTAAGCATACGTTTTATTACATCAAAAACACCTTCGTCATAGGATTCTTTTTTTAAGCTAGCATTTCGCTTTCTGTAATTTTCAAAATCTGCCTGAAGTTGTTTTAGCATGTTTGTAAGAGCAATGCTGTTTTCTTTTTCGATTTGAAGTTTAAGATTCAAATCTTGTGGCGGATGAAGTTCTTCAACTTCTTCGCCAGCAAAAGGGTCAACTGGAGATTTTTCTTCTGCATTATGTGACTTTGTTTCTGTGTCATTTAAGTCATCACGCATGTTTCCATCAAATTTGTGTTTGTTTTTACTCAAGTTACTGTTCCCCCTTTTCTTCTTTTTCTTCATGGGTAAGTGCTTTCATGTTTTCAAACTCACCCACAACAAATTTTAGTGCACTTGCAATTTTTGCGTAGTCCATTCGTTGTGGACCAATTATGCCAATGCTTGCAATGCTTTCTCCATCAACTTTGTAGTCTGCCTGTGCAATGCTACAATCTTTTAATTCTTTAACAGGAATTTCATTTCCTATTTTAAATGAAATATCTGAAGTTGTGTCTTCTTCAAAAACTTCTTTTATTTCATTCGGGTTAGACAAAATGTCAATCACTTGCTTTGCTTTTTCTGGGTCACTGTATTCTGGATTACCCAAAAGTTTTAATTCACCTTTTGCTGTTATGTGACCATTTTGTGAAAGTCTGTCTACCAAACTAGAGAGTGATTTTATTACTGTGTCAAAAATCACCGAAAACTCACTTAACTGCTTTGACATTTCTTGTTTGTGGCCTTCCATGCCTTTTATCATCTCTGCCACCGTGCAGTTTTGAAATGTTTGAGTCAAAAGGTTGCTTGCGTCAATGTAACTTTGTTGGGGAATTGTGTCTTGTGCTTCCATGCTGTTGCTAATAACGCCACTGTTTGTTTCAATCAGTATTAATGCTTGTTTTGTAAGAAGCGGAATGATTTTTATGTTTTTTATTACTAATTTTTCAAATCCTTTCATCATTACAATTGTTGGATAATTGGTTGCTTTGCTTATTACTGAAGCAATTTCATTTATCATATCACCCAAATAAACCGTTCTTTTTTCAAACAATGCATGAATTTCTGCCAAAACATCTTTGTCTAATGGCAAATCACCCATCATAGAGTTTACATAAAATCTGTAACCTTTTGATGTTGGAACCCTTCCACTTGATGTGTGAAGTTGTTTTAAATAGCCCATTGCTTCTAGCGCATTAAGTTCATTTCTCAGTGTTGCTGTGCTTAAATCTTTTGCACATTTATGTTGAATTACACTGCTTGTTATTGGGCTTGCTTCTTGAATATAATCTTCAACAGCACTAAGCAATATTTGTTTTTTTCTATCACTTAACACAATTTCATCATCCGTCATCAAATTCCCCCTTTTGTTTTGTGCTAGCACTATTTTATGTGTGTTTGTTAGCACTCTCGTCCTTTGACTGCTAACATTATAAAACTAGTTTATGATTTTGTCAACTGTTTTATGACAAAATTTTTTAATTTTTTTGAAAATTTTTTAAAATTAGTTTGTTTTTGGCTTAAAATAGGCTTTTTTAACATTAATATAAGTCAAAAATTTGTGCAAATTGCACAAAAAAAGACCCTGCGTGGGTCTTTCATTTTTTTAATTCATTTCAAATTCTTGTTCTTTTTTCTTCTTTCTCTTACTTATTTTTGCTAATTTTTTTTCTAAAACCATTTGTTCGTCTTCTTTAAGCTCTCCACCTGGAATGTATTTACTTTTGTTAATATCAGCAAATCCTTGTTTAAAATAACTTTTTGGGGCTCCAACTTTAACTGTTTGTGGACGATGAACTTCTCCATCATTTTTCATAGCATCAACCATTTGCGGTTGTTTTTTTTCTGCTTCATTAATTATTGATTTAATTTTTTTCTTTTTGTTTGTCATAGCATTCTCTCCTTAATTTTGCAAGGCAATTATAACACAAACAAAGCACAAAATCAAGGGCATTTTTTAAAAAATTCTGTCCAAAATAAAAAAATTTTTTAAAAAAATCCTTTTCTTTATATATAAATACATTAAAAATAAAAAATTTCCAGTTTTTTCATAGAAAACACAAAAAAATATGGAACTAAATCTTGCTACTAACATTTTTACATCAAAAAAAGAGCCAAAAATGGCTCTTCTTTGCTAATCAACAGAAACAATGTAGTAATAAACTGGTTGACCACCATTAATAACTGTAACTTCACATTGAGGGAATCTGCTGCTAAGTTCTTCTTGAAGTTTGTTTGCTTCTTCTTCTTGAACATCTTTTCCATAAAAAAGTGTTATGTTAACTTTGTCATCATCAAGCATTTTTTCAACAAGTTTTTTGGTCGCTTCACCAACAAGTTTGTCTTTTGTAACAATTTTGCCATCAGCAAGACCAATAACATCCCCTTGCACAAGGTCAAATCCATCAAGATGTGTGTCTCTTACAGCA
>CAMVKM010000056.1 GCA_947168085.1 uncultured Clostridia bacterium
ACGAGTTCGATTACCTTATAAATTCAGGTATTGCACTTGAAGTAAAAGCATTGTGTTTGGCGCCAAAACCATCTAATGTTTTTAAAAGCTTTTTTGTGGTTCTTGTTTTTGTTGATTTAAAAAACATGTGTTCAAAGTAATGAGCAATGCCTTCTTTGTCTTTTTGGTCAAAACCTGAACCCGAAGCGACATTTATTGAAATGTGTGCAATGTTTCTGTTTGGCATATAATCACAAACAAGTCTAAGCCCACAAGGGTATGTTTTTAAAGTAACCATTTCTCACCTCTTGTTATAATTATAACAAGAATTTTTAAAAAAATCAAATGATATTAGCAGAAATATTTGCAGAAATTGGAATTATTTTAAAACCTTGGCCCAAAATTGACGCAATAATGCTATCCAAACTTGCCAAAGTGCACTTTGTTGGATGCATTAAAACAAAATCACCATTTGAAATTTTTGTTGCTCTATCAAAAATTTTTTGCTCGTCATGATCTCTCCAATCAATTGTGTCCCTACTCCAAAGAATGGTTTTGTAACCTAAGTTTTTTGCTGCTAATATTGTATCTTTGTTAAATGCTCCTGAGGGCGGAGCAAACAAATTCATTTCTTGATTTAAGAGTTCTTTTACTAAATTATGAGTATTTTTAATTTCTGTCACATTTTGCGCATAGTTTAATTTGCTGTGATCTTTATGAAAAAAACCATGACTGCCTATTTCATGACCTTTTGATGCTATTTTCTTTAAAAACTCAGTGTTTTTTGTAGCCCAAGTGCCACCAACAAAAAAAGTTGTTTTAACATCATATTTTTCAAAAATTTTAAGCATATCATCCAAAAATTCTTCACCCCAATAAACATTAACCATAAGAGTTACATTTTTGTTTGCTGTGTTTCCATGATAAAAAACATCATCATTTTCCGAAACTGACACTTGTTTTGCATCTTGAAAAAACATCACAGAAACAAGCACAAATAGAACACAAAAAATTAAACTGTTTGTAAAAATTTGCATAAAAATTTTTTTTCGTATTTTCATAAACACATTATATGATAATAAAAATTTTGTTATGATACAAAAAAAAACGAAGGATAAATCCTTCGTTTTTTATCTAATACCAAGTTTTTCTTTAAGCGCACGGTAGCCTTCAAGGTTTGTGTCTTTAAGGTATCTTAAAAGACCTTTACGCTTTCCAACAAGCTTCAAAAGTCCACGACGAGTGTGGTTGTCTTTTGGGTGTGCTTTAAGGTGCTCTGTAAGGTGCTTAATGCGTTCACTTAAAAGTGCAATTTGCACTTCAGTTGAACCTGTGTCACCTTCTTTGCGTTGATACTCAGCAATAATTTCTGCTTTTGTTTGCATTTTTTTACTCCTTTTAAATTTTTTTAAACCAAATTCGGAGAAAAAGGTTGGAGTTTTCCTAAATCTACGAAAAAGGTATGTTTACATTATACCAAAAAAAATTACTTTTGTAAAGTGGTTACATCAAAAAACCTTAATTTTTTATCAATAATTTCATCTATACCAAAAACATATTGTGACAAACTGTGAGTGTTTTTTATGGAAGATTTGCTTTTTCCAATGTTTTTTACCAAAAGACTTTCAGCGTTCGGGCCACAAGCTATTGTGGTTGAAATTCTGTTTACCTTGTCTGCAAAAAATTTGTTTGATTTATCCTTTAAAGTAAAACCCACATTTTCAAAACACCCATCATCAATATCAGAACAATACAAGAAATATGGGACATATCCTTTTGAAAACAATTCTTTTTCAGCAAAAGCCAATAATTTTCTTGTTTCTTTTGTTTGCTCCAGACTGTTTTTTTCAATCCTTGGATTATACTTACAGTTTTGAGCATAAATGTCAATATTCACTGCCCCCAAATCAGAAGCAATCTCAAGATTTCTTTTAATTTGAAGCTCTTTTTCATCCATAATTCCAACAACTAGTTGAAAAGAAACGTCAAAACCAAACCCAATCATTAGTTTGTAAACTTCATACAAATCTTTAAATTCAAACTTTCTACACAATTTGCGCAGAGTTAGTGTGTTAAAACTTAACTGATTGATGATTATTTGACTAACATTGTGCTTTTTTAAAATCGCCAATTTTTCAGCTGTTACAAATTTTGGGGCCCCCATTTCCACTAAAATATTGCCAAAAGAATAATTTATAGACTTAAAAATTTGTTCAATTAAGTTTTCTTCCAAAGCCATTAAATTACCCGTAAAAACAATGTTTTTAACCATATAAAACTTGTTTTTAACAATTTGTTTTGCACATTCAATTTCCTTTACCAACGCATCACAAAAATATGGATAAATGTCTGTTTCTTTGTCTTTGTCATACATAACATTTTGACAGCCAACACACCTTGAAAAACAAAAAGGAATGTTTATGAGTAAATTCACTTCTTGATCATTAGCAACAAGTTTAACTTCATTTTCAAGCACACTAACAATTAGTTCAGCTTTGCTTCTTTCGCAACCACATTCAAAATTTAGATAATTTACCAGTTTTTCTTGGCTAATCCCTTTTTCTTTCATAAAAACTTTTAATTGCCCCACTGGGTTTTCACATCTTAAAAATTCTGGCCATGGACATTTTGAAAAATCTTGATTAATTGGTTTTGCTTTTGGAATGTAAAGTTTTGGCATCAATTTTCTCCTTTTATTAAAGTTTTTATAATAAGTGATAATTTATTATAAAAATGAGACATCTCAAGATTGCTAGTAACTCCTGAATTTACTTTTAATTTGTAAGTGCCAATTTCTTTTTCTATTTCAACAATTCCAATTTGTTTAAAAGTGTTAACACAAGCAACAAATTGCACATAATTTATGTTTTTGTTTAGCTTTCTTAATTTGTTAAAGTAATTAAAATCATCAAACGCTTCCAAATTTTGTTTTGCTGCTTGTTTTATAAGATGATAATACTCACCAAAAGTTTTTCTGGAAAGATCAATCATTTTAAAAGGAGCAAACAAAAATGGTGAATTTTGTGGCAAAAATATTTTGGCGGCTGTTTTGTTGTTTAGCGCAATAATATAAGATTCATCTAAAACACTGTCAAGCAAAAAAATGCGTTTAAAATTGTTTAATTTGTTGTCTAAACTTGGACACAAACAAAGTGTGTTAAAACCACTTGAATTTGTAAGTGTTAAATATTCACAACAATTTAGTTTGCCTTTAAAAGAACTTTGCTCTAAAAACATTTTATAACTTTGAAGTGTGTTTGCAACAACAAGTGTTCCATAGCAAGAAGCATCTTCATTTAACAGTTTGTCAAGATTTTGTTTGTCATAAGTGCTGTAAATTGGAGTTTGACCATAATTTGACAAAGCCAGTTGTTTAATATATTCCCCACCAATTCTTTCAGAACTCACAACAGGAAGACCTTGCATCTGAACATATTTAATAACACCCTTACAAATGTTTTTGTTGTGAAAAGTGTCCATTTTAAGTTCAAGCAAAACATCTTTTTCTGAATGTTGACTGATCAAATTATAGTATTCAGGATGATTAAAACACAAAAATTGAGTGTTTTGAACTTGCACTGTCAAATGTTGTGAATTGTTTTTCATTGGATTGCACACACATTTGTCAAATTTAATTCTGTAAACTGGTAAAGGATTTTGGCAACCAAAAGGCTCCAAAACATCAATATTTTTAATAAAATCTTCGTTTATGTCGTTCAAACTAATGTCAAGGTCATAATCAGCATATTGAATAAATGCCCTGTCATCATAATTTGTGCTGATGTTTTTTTCAACTTCCAAAGCAAATTCATCAAATTTTGATATTTCAACAGTAACTCCTGCTGCCATAGTATGTCCACCAAAAGTTGTTAAAATTGATTCAACATCAGTCAGCACTTTGTGTATGTCAACCCCGTCAATACTTCGGCAAGAACCTTTGTAAAAATTATCTTCCTTTCCAAACAAAAATGTTGGTCTGTTAAATTCTTCTGCAATTCTTGCTGCAACAATCCCCAAAATACCTATTGTCCAATTATCTCTTTCCATAATAATTGCTTTTTTGTTGGACAAATTCATTTTTTCAAGTTCAGCCTTGCATTCAGCATATGCAATATTGCAAATGTCTTGTCTTTCAGTGTTGTATTCAATAAGTTGTGCTATCATTTGATTTATTTTTTGCTTGTCTGTTTCAAGATACAGGTCTAAACTGTGCTGTGCATTACCCATTCTTCCTGCTGCATTAATTTTTGGTGCCAATTTAAAACCAACATCTTGGCTTGTCAATTTTTTGTTGATTTTTAAGTATTTTGCAAGTTTCATAATGCCTAAAGGAAAACTTGTTAGTGGTTGGTCTAATCCAAATTTTACAATTGCTCTGTTTTCATCAAGCAAAGGAACAATGTCTGCAACAGTTGCAAATGCCGTAATTGGCAAATATTTTAAAGCTGTTTGTCTGTTAGACATTGCTTCAACTAGCTTAAACGCAACTCCTGTTCCACAAAGTTCATTAAATGGATATTTTTGATTTGGTTTTTTTGCATCAATAACCAAACAATCGGGAAGAATTTCAGGAATATTGTGATGATCTGTAATAATTACATCAATTCCTTTTGATTTAAGATATTCCACTTCTTTGTATCCAGTGATTCCACAGTCAACAGTAATAAGAAGATTTGGATGAAATCGTTCTATTTCTTTGTCAAGAGCTTCAATTGTAAGGCCATAACCATCAATGTATCTGTTTGGCAAAAAAGCATCAACAATTGCTCCCAAACTCTTAAAATAATCAAGTAATATGTAACTAGCACTAATTCCATCAACATCATAGTCACCAAAAATCAAAATTTTTTGGTGTGATGCAATTGCTTTTTTGATTTTTTCTACAGCTTCTGGCATGTCATCTAAAAGCATTGGATCATGCAAATCATCAAGTGAAGGATTTAAAAATGCTTTAATTTGATTGTCTTCACAAATTCCCCTAGACAGCAAAAGTTCAGCAACAGGTTTTGTTACTGAAAATTTTTTGGAAACATCCGAAATTCTGTCTTTTGTTACATTTGAATTTGTAATTTTTCTAAATTGCATTTTTATTTTTTCCTTTTCTTATACAAACCAAGCCCTTTTGGACAAAAGGGCTTGAAAAAATTTAATTAATTGGTTCTGCTGTTGTTTCAACAACATTTTCTGTTGCTAAAGCTTTTTGGTCTTTTTTAGCAAAAGCATTCTTTTTGTTTCTGTCAAAACGAGAATTTGTGATAATTTTTGCCCAAAGTGGCGCAGAAATAAAGATTGCTGCATAAGTTCCAACAATCAAACCAAACAAAATTGGAATAATAAACTGTCTAATTGCAGTAACACCAATAATAGCCAATAAAACAACCGCAAGAATTGTTGTAAGAGATGTGTTAAATGTTCTTGTTAATGTTTGTTTTACTGAAATATCAGCAATTTCCTTGTTACTTTTTCCTGCCAATGTTTCTTTTTTAAGGTTTTCACGAACACGGTCAAACACAACAATTGTGTTGTTAACTGAGTAACCCAAAATAGTAATAACAGCAGCAATAAATGCAGCATTCACTTCAATTCTAAAGATAAGAACCAAAGCACACATCATCAACACATCATGGAAAAGTGTGATGATTGCAGAAAGTCCACTTAAAAGTTCAAACCTGATTGCAACATAAATAAGTATTGCAACAATTGCTATAGCAAGCGCTAAAAATGAGTTTAAAAGCAATGTTCCACTAGCACTGGCACTAACCGATTCTGCTGGTTTTATTATATAATCTTCACCAAGTTGTGTTTTAATTGCTGAAACAATAGCTTCATTTAAAGAAACCATTTCTTCAGTGCTCTTTCCTGCTGCGTTTTGATATTGAATTTGAACTGTGTTGTTTTCAACTTGTTGAAGCTTTGCAATTGTAACGTTTGTACCATATTCGGTATTAATTTCATTAAGAGCCTTATTAACGCTTGTTTCTACTGTTGTTGTTGAAATGCTTTGTTCTGTGGAAATTTCAACCATGTTTCCACCGGTAAAATCAATTCCCAAATTAAAGCCAATTGTGCAAAGCAAAATTACACCAACAAGAAGTATGGTTGCACTAAACATCCAAAAATATTTGCTTAATTTGCAAGGTGAAAATTTGTCGCTGTAAAAATAGTTTTGTTTTTTGGAGGTTGTTTTAGTTGATTCCATTTACATTCACCCCCTTTTTAAGTGCATAATACGAAGGTTTTGTGCTGTTGATTGGGTAATACATGTTTAGCAATCCCCTTGTTACAACAAGTGATGTGAACATTGAAAGAACCACACCAATCAAAAGTGTTATTGCAAAACCTTGAATTGAACCTGTTCCAAAAATAACCAATATAATTGAAGCTATGATAGTTGTAATGTTTGAGTCTAAAATTGCTGGCATACCTTTTCTAAAACCAGTTTTAATGGCCGAAGACAAACGTTTTCCTGTTGCAAATTCTTCTTTGATACGCT
>CAMVKM010000057.1 GCA_947168085.1 uncultured Clostridia bacterium
TTGTGCAAAAGTCAAACGATTTTGCGTGTTTTTTAAAAAAAAAGTGATTTTTCACTTTTTTTAAATATTTTTATAAAAAACATAATAATGATAAGATGTGTCTGGCATTGCTGGAGTGTAATCAATTTTTTGCCAATCAGTTTCAGTTGTGTAGATTGGCTCGGATGATTTGAGTTCAAAATTGTCAAAGTGACTGTAAAGATAAGCAAGAAGTGCAACTTTTTCAACGCCAGAGTCAATAATCATGTCATAAACATTGTCACCAATTGTGACTGTTGTTTCAGCAAAATAATCAAAATCGGTGTTTGCTGTGTTTAGGCAAGGAAATGTTTCGATATGTTTGTTTCCATAAGACAAAACTGCATCAGTTACAAGAAAATATCTGTGTGCCAAAACATCTTTTGTTCCATTTAAGTTGCTTGCGTCAGCCCAAGTGCAATCAAGACCATACCAATTGCCATTTAATTTAACTTTGTTCCAAGCATGGCCAGCTTTTGGATCCCCATTTGCATAGCCATTAACTTTGTAGGCATCAATGTTTTCAATTCCACACAAAAGTGAAAAAGCTTTTGAAATTCCATCACAAACTGCTTGCCCATCATTTAAAAACATGCCTTCCATATACCAACCAGTGTAGGACATTAGGTTGTCAGTTTTTCCAGCTTTGTAGAGTGAGTAAAGATTGTGATCGTAGGTGTTTGTGTAACAAATCCAATCAAAAATTGCCAGCACTTTTTGATAATCTGTCATTGAGTTGTCAATGATTTGAAGAGCAACCTGTTGGGCCTTTTCCCAAATTATTTTTCCACCTGAGTTTCCACCAACAAAAACTGGCTTGTAACCAGCTTGAACAGCCATGAAAAGTTGCTCACCTGTGTAGACATTCATGGTTTTTGTTCGGTTGTTGATTGGCAAAGTTGCTGGATCTGTTCTTGGTGTTTTTGTGAAACTATTGATGGTTAAAAACTGTTGTTGCGTGATGTTTTCATCAACATTTGAAGCATTTTTGTAAGCAACAAGAGTTGGCGTTGATGGGCTTTTGTAGCCAATGTCTACAATTTTGATTTTTTTGTCAGAACTGGAAATTGAGTAACGCCCTTTGTTTCTGTCTATTTCAGAAATTTCATCATAAGCATCAAATGCGTTGTTGATTGATGTTTTTATGTCGGTTTCATAATCCCAGTAAAAAGTAAAATCTTTTGCATCAAGTCTGTAGTAAAGCACAAAAGCAATTAAAGCATTTAGTTCTGCTTGGCTGTTTGCACACAAATCAAAAGCTTCGGGGCTTTCTGCTTTTAGGTTGTGATAAAAGTAATCAACTTTTATGCTTTGATATTTTGCTTTTGTTGTGTCTAGTCCAACATATGCTCTTCCCAAAGAAAAGTCGGAATCAAAGCAGTTTTCATTGGTTGATGTTGCCTGAACAAAAGCAACTTGAAGGGCTTGTTTGTTAAAATTGTCTCCCACTTTTGCAAGATTCCCAAGCTGAGCTTCACTAAGTGTTAGGCTTGTGTTGGTTGTTGCATAGGCTGAGTTCACACCCAAAAGGCTAACATTATAAGATGTTGCCTGAGCAACCTCGTTCCAAGAAATAATGTAGTTTGTTCCCACTTTGGAAAAAGATGAAATGGTTGGCGATGCTAATGTGATTTTGTTTGTGTAAGAACAAGGATCACTTTCGGCAGAAACAAGAAAAGCTCCGTCAACGTCTTTTATGGATTGCACTGTTGCAGTGTAAGTTGCTCCAACATTTAAAGTGTTTGTTAAAACAAAACTTCCTTTGCTGTCGGTTGTTTGAATTGGCGCAAGTTCATCATCTCCAATTTTTAGTTTTAATTGATAGTAAGTGGCTCCAATAACAGTTTCCCAACTTGCAACAACATCATTTTCCTGTTTTTTAATTTCAAGATTTGTTGGTGTATCTAATCCTTCTCCAACAGTAAAATTTATGATATTTGAAAAGTTTGAGTTGTTACGAAAAATGTCAGTTGTGATTGCTCTAACTTTTACATCCCAATTTCCCGCTGTTACATAAGGTGAAACATTTATCACATTTTCTTTTGTTGATACTATTTGTTGATTTTCATCACCACTTGAAAAAACAACCTCATAAGATGTTGCATTGTCTATGGCACTCCACTGAATTTCTGCTCCATAACGATAAATAACTGGCGTGTTTAAATTAAAAATACACCCAGAAAAAGCAAAAATACTTAGGAAAATACACCCTAAAAGCACCAAAATAAATTTCAAATTTTTTCTTGTTTTTGTTTCCATAACTATAAGTATAGCATAAAATTTTTAAATTCAAAACTGTTTTAAGCAAAAAAATTAAAAATTTTTGCAAAAAAAAAGAAAACCCTGCCAAAAAGGCAAGGTTTTCACAAAGGAATTTTCAAAACTTATTTAATAATTTTTGAAACTACACCAGAACCAACTGTGCGGCCACCTTCGCGGATTGCGAAACGAAGACCTTCTTCAATAGCGATTGGTGTGATAAGTTCTACGTTCATTTCAATGTTGTCACCAGGCATAACAATTTCAACTCCAGCTGGGAGTGTGATTGTTCCAGTAACGTCAGTTGTTCTGAAGTAGAATTGTGGACGGTAACCTGAAACGAAAGGAGTTGAACGTCCACCCTCTTCTTTCTTTAGTACGTATACGCTTGCACTAAATTCTGTGTGAGGAGTGATTGTTTTAGGAGCACAAATAACTTGTCCTCTTTGAATGTCCTTACGTTCAATACCACGAAGAAGAACACCAATGTTGTCTCCAGCTTCTGCTTTGTCGAGAAGCTTTTTAAACATTTCTACACCAGTGATAACTGTGGTTTTTGTTGGTCCCATTCCAACGATCTCTACTGTGTCTCCGTTTTTAACAGTTCCACGTTCTACACGACCAGTTGCAACTGTTCCACGACCAGTGATTGTGAAAACGTCTTCAACAGGCATTAAGAATGGTTTGTCTGTAGCACGGATTGGATCTTTGAAGTAGTTGTCAACAGCGTCCATAAGTTCAAAAATGCACTTACTGTCTTCGCCATCAACGTTACCTTTGGTTGCAGCTTCTAAAGCTTTTACAGCTGAACCGCAGATAATTGGAGTGTTTTCTCCATCAAAGCCATATTCTGTTAAAAGGTCACGAAGTTCCATTTCAACTAACTCAAGCATTTCATCTTTGTCAGCTGGTGGAAGTTGATCTACCTTGTTAACGAATACAACGATTGCTGGCACACCTACTTGACGAGCAGGCAAAATGTGCTCACGAGTTTGTGGCATAACACCGTCAGTTGCAGCAACTACAAGAATTGCTCCGTCCATTTGCGCAGCACCAGTAATCATGTTTTTAACATAGTCTGCGTGTCCTGGACAGTCTACGTGTGCGTAGTGACGTTTTGGTGTCTCATACTCAACGTGACTTGTGTTAATTGTAATACCTCTTTCTCTTTCTTCTTTAGTGTTGTCGATAGAAGCATAGTCTCTTGCTTCTGCAAAACCCTTGACAGCAAGAGTAGAAGTGATTGCAGCTGTCAATGTAGTTTTACCATGGTCAACGTGTCCGATTGTACCAAGGTTAAAGTGTGGTTTGTTTCTTTCGAATTTAGCTTTTGCCATAATTCTTTTATCTCCTTATTATTTTAATTTTTTTGCCAATTATTCGGCCTTTGTGCGTTGCCCAACAATCTTGTCTGCAATGAATTTTGGAACTTCATCATAGTGTGATAACTCCATAATAAAGATACCACGACCTTGTGTAAGGCTACGCAAATCTGTTGCGTATCCAAACATTTCAGCAAGAGGTACAACGGCATTTATAGTCTGTTGACCATTTTTAAGCTCCATGTCGCGAAGTTGTCCACGACGACGGTTGATGTCACCCATAACATCCCCAAGGTATTCCTCAGGAACTTCAACTTGAACTTTCATCATAGGCTCAAGAAGAACTGGATTTGCATTTTTTGCGGCTTCCTTGAAAGCCATACTTCCTGCAATTTTAAACGCCATTTCACTAGAGTCTACTTCATGGAAACTTCCGTCTACAAGTGTTACTCTGAAATCAACCATTTCATAGCCAGCAACAACTCCATTCATGCGAGCTTCGCTAATTCCATCATTGATTGGAGCGATAAATTCTTTTGGAATTGCTCCACCAACGATTTTGTCAACAAACTCGTATCCTTTGCCCGGCTCAAGTGGTTCCATCTCGATCACACAGTGACCATATTGACCTTTTCCACCAGATTGTCTGATGTATTTGCCTTCTTGGCGAGTTTTTGTGCGGATTGTTTCTTTGTAAGCAACCTGTGGCTTGCCCACATTAACATCCACATTAAATTCACGCACAAGGCGGTCTCTGTATATATCAAGGTGTAATTCACCCATACCGGCAATAATAGTCTGACCAGTTTCCTGATCAGTGTAGGTTTTAAAAGATGGGTCTTCTTCTACAAAACGAAGAAGAGCTTGAACCATCTTTTCTTGAGCCTGCTTGTTTTTTGGCTCAATAGCAATTTTAATAACAGGGTCAGGGAAATTGATGCTCTCCAAAATGATTGGAGCTTTTTCATCACAAAGTGTGTCACCAGTTGTTGTGTCTTTAAGTCCTACAATTGCGGCAATGTCACCTGTGCGAACTTCGTTAATTTCTTGTCTTTCGTTACTGTGCATCCTAATAAGTCTTGCAACTCTTTCCTTTTTACCCTTTGTGGAGTTATAAACATAACTTCCACTTTCAAGGTGACCACTGTAAACACGGAAATATGTTAATTTTCCGTAAGGGTCTGTAACAACCTTGAATGCAAGAGCGCTAAAAGGCTCATCATCACTTGCCTTGCGCTCAGCTTCTGTTCCATTTGGAAGAAGTCCCTTAATTGCAGGAATGTCAACAGGGCTTGGCATGTAATCTACGATTGCATCCAAAAGCATTTGAACACCCTTGTTTTTGTAACTTGAACCACAAAGAACAGGGTTAAGTTTGAGTTCAATTGTTCCTTTTCTAAGACCATATCTAATCTCATCTTCAGTAAATGCTTCACCAGCAAAATACTTTTCAAGAAGAGCGTCGTCTGTTTCAGCAACTGCTTCAATCATAACATTACGCCACTTCTCTGCATCAGCTTTGAGTTCTGCTGGAATTTCTGTTACTTCCATGTCTTTTCCAAGGTCATCTTTGTAGATTGTTGCCTTCATTGTAATAAGGTCAACAATTCCAACAAAAGTGTTTGCTTGTCCAATTGGAATTTGAATTGGAACAGCGTTTGCGCCAAGACGATCCTTCATCATTTGAATAACTCTGAAGAAATCTGCGCCTTCTCTGTCCATTTTGTTTACGTAAGCAATACGTGGAACGCCATATTTGTTTGCCTGACGCCAAACAGTTTCACTTTGTGGTTGAACTCCACCACGAGCACAAAAAACTGCAACTGATCCATCCAAAACTTTAAGACTACGTTCAACTTCAATAGTAAAGTCTACGTGTCCTGGGGTGTCAATTACGTTAATTTGACAATCTCTCCAAACTGTTGTGGTTGCGGCTGATGTAATTGTAATTCCACGCTCTTGTTCTTGAACCATCCAGTCCATTGTTGCTGCACCTTCGTGAACTTCACCAATTTTGTGAGTTTTTCCAGTGTAGAACAAAATTCTTT
>CAMVKM010000058.1 GCA_947168085.1 uncultured Clostridia bacterium
CTTTTGTTTGTCATGGATGAAATTGGAATTTTGCCGACTTTTTCGAAATATTTCTCAGATAGAATGGAAGAATTCAAAGAAAAGAAATTTATTTTCGATATTAATGGTACCACCCAGGACTATAGTACTGAAGAGAGTCAGGCCAGACTTAGGGAGTATGTGAAAAAATCGGAAGAAAAATATTATACACTGTTAGAAGGAGCATATAACTATTGTCTTAATTTAAAAACAATTAAAATAGATGATAAGAGAGATAATAGTAAAATTATGGAAGATATTGAAAAAAAGATAATATAGAAGATGAAATGTTGGAAGAAGAAGAAGAAAAAAATGAAAAAAATGAAAAAAAAGAAAAAAATAAAAATAAGATGGAAGAAGATGATAAAGAAGAGGAAGAAGAAGATGGGGAAGATGAGGGTGATGAGGAAGATGATGAAGAATCAAAAAAAAATAAGAAAAAAGGAAAAGCTAAAGTAAATTCTAAAAAAAAGAAAGCAGAAGAACAGAAGCCTAAATATAAAAAGTCTCAAAATTATTTAAAAGACAGAACAAAATTTTCTTTTGTTTCAATTGATGTTGGGCCATTCCAAAGGTTGCTGTTTCTACCACCACTTGCAAATTTTTGAACATAGTTTTGAATAATTTGAAGATTTCTGTGTTGATAGTCATCTGTTGCAGCATTAAGTTTTTCTTCAACAAGAGCATAAAGATCATCAAAAATTGGAAAATCCTCTGGTTTTAACTTACTTAAATCAGTTTTTGGAGTAATGTTTTTGCGCTTGTAAACTTCTGTTACCATCATGTTTAACGTTTCAAACGCATCTGGGCTCATTCCTTCAAAAATAATTCTAAAAAATTCTTCCAAAAATTGAAGATATTGCAAAAATGAGTCTCCACTTCCACCTTCATCAGCATCAAGCGATGTCATAACGTGAAATGGATTCAAAATTCCTTGCGCAGATGAACCTACGTCAATAGATTTTCCATGCAAGTTTTTTGCCAAAACAGTGTATTCATCTTCTGGGTCAACAATAAAGATTCTGGCGTTGTCAGCAGCAAGGTTAGACAAAAGCACTTTTGTTGCATAAGATTTTCCCGAACCTGATTTTCCAATAATAATCATGTTACTGTTAACACGTTCGTTGTTACGTTGAAAGAAATCAACAAAAACTGGATAGCTGTTCCAACCAAGGAAAAATCCACCTGGATCTTGAAGTGTGTTTGCAACAAACGGAAAACTTGCTGCAAGTGTGCTTGTTTGAATTCCACGTTCATACTGTGTGTTTTTGTCAATTCTTGAAATGTTTGATGAAACAAAACCTTCAACTTGTCTTCCAAAAAGTTCGCTGTATTTAAAACCATATTGTTTAAGCATTCCACGAACTTCTTTTTTAACGCTTTCCGATGCCATAATGTGCATATTTACATTAAAAAGATATTCATTTCCAATTTTGATGTCTGAAATAAGCTCACGTAGTGTTTGAAGCTGTGTTTGAATTTCAACTTTTTTAGAAGACTTAAAAATTCCACTAAGTCTTCCTTCAAGTTCAGAAACGGCGCGGTCAAGCTGACGTTCAGCTCTATCGTTTGCAACTGGCCTTAAGTTCATAATAACTTTGCTGTTTGAAAGGCTAAAAAATGGATAAGCCCAAGCATTTGCAACGTTGAGTGGATAGTCAGTTACAGTAAAATTTCTAAATTCTTCGCCATCAACAACTGTTCTGCCGGCTTTAAAGTCAACAGTGTCAGGCATTGTCCACTTTGTGTACTCTTTCATTGGAATAAGGGCAAGTTCTTCTTGATTAAATTCTTGACCATAGTTTGATTTTAAAAAGATTGCAAGTTCTGTGTCTCTAAGTCTTGTTGCATAAAGTGGCACCATTCCACGCATAAGAGTGTTTATCATGCTTTCAGCTGTAATAGACAAACTTTCACGGTCGGTGTCATACACAACAATAAAAAAGTGGTCTTTGTAAATTTTGTTTGTGTTTTGAAAATCTCTAAGTTTAGCTAGACGTGCTTCAAAAATATATGACCTTGCTTCAGCTTCTTCTTTTGTCATTTCGCCATCAGTAACACGTTCCAAAACTTCGTCATATTTTCGATCTTCAGCATAAATATACTCATCCATTGCCATTGGCATTGCTGTTTTTGTAATAGTTACACTTTGTGTTGATGTCACAAGTTTTAAAGCATTTGCAACGGTGTGAATAACAGCTTCTTGTTTTTCCTCATTCAAAAGCCAAAATTCAATTGGCCGTATTTCAATTGCTGCAGCATAGTAGTTTTCGTAGTCGATAAATCCATCGCGAATGTTTACGTATGGAATAAGTGTTGAAACTGGAACTGTTTTTCGCTTGTTGTGTTTTGAGTAGTGCTTTCGATAAGCAAAAAACTTAATAAGCAAAAAGAGTGTTGTGTAAAGTGCTTGGCCGTCTGCCACACGAATGTACATACACACAACAAAAGCCACCCAAACAGCACCAACATAAATTTTGTTTAGTGTGCTTGTAATTCCTGTGCTTAAAAGAATAAGCGCAAGCACGGCAACACCAATAACGCCCAAAATGATATCACCCAAAGTAATACCACGAATATACTTCATTTATCTTTCCCCTATTTTGTTAGTTTGTATAATTATACCGCATTTATGAAAAAAATCAAAACAAATTTAGGCATTTTCTTAAAAAATTTTTAATTTTTTAGCCTTTTAACCCATTTTTTGCAAATCAAAACAAAAAAACACACAGTTTTGTGTGTTTTTTTCATTATTTCTTAGGTCTTGTTGTGAAAATTTGGCTAACAAGATCTGCAATTGAATTGATATGTTCAACAATATCTTGTTGCAATCTAATTTCTTGATCTGAATCAAGTTTCAATTGTCCTTTTATGTTTCTAACATCAATTTGTGTGCCAGGGTCAAATGTTGTTTTTGTTTTCATCTGAGCATTTGCAATTGCTTGTGCAATCATGTCTGCCAAAGCCTGGAAGTTTCCAAGGTTTTGAGCGCTTTCAACATATGCTTTTCTTTCTGCTTCATTTTCAATGTTTTCGCCACGAAGTTCAGCCCTTTTGTCTTCAATGTGTTTTGTGTACTCGTCAATTGCATTGTCTGTTTGTGCAACTTTTTTGTCGTAAGCTGATCTAGACATTCTGTCAAGTTCTCTGCCTGTGCGTTCTTCACCTTTGTCTGTCTTTTTTCTAGCTCTTCTTACCATTTCTCCAGTATCTGCATCTTCAACATACTCTTCAAGCTTTTTCTTTTCTTTGTTCGCATCATCAAGTCTTTCTTCTTCACGACGCATGTAAGAATCAGCTTTGTAAACATGTTCAAGATTTGCAAAACCAGGAATTCCTACGCCTGTTGCAGTTGCTGACGCACTGGCTGGAGCTGTGACCGCAGGGGCTGCACTACCTGATCCGCCATTACCACCAAGAGGGCCTAGTTTGTCTGCAATTGCTTGTGCCTGAGCGTCGTAACCTTGCTGAGCATCTTGTGCGGCTTTTTCCCTGTCTTTATCTTCTTTTGCTTTTTCCCAAGATTTTTTAGCAGCAGCTCTATCTGTATAGTTTCCTTTAGCATCTCTGTATACTGGTAATTCGCCAAAAAAGCTCGCTCCATCTTCTGCGGCCTTATCTCTGCCTTTTACTGTTAAGTACTTATCCATACCAGCATATTTTGCAAGTTTTTGATAATTCTTTCCAAAACTTGTGTCTTCAAAAGCTTCAGCAACACCATGAAGTCCTTTCTTTTGAAAACCTTCTCTCATAGAACCAAGGCTCCCTTGCAAAGTCCCCTTCTTTGTGTCATCATAATTTTCTTTAGCTGTTTTTTGGGCTGTTACAGCACTATCATAGTCTTTTTGCGCCTCTTCTATTTCTTTTGCATTTCCACCAGCAATGGCTTTGTCTAATTTAGCCTTTGTATTGTCCACTGCTATGTTGGCACTATTAAGTTCACTTTTGCTTTCCTTAATTTTACCTCTGTTTGCAACAGATTTTGCTCCACCAGCAGCAAGATTATAACCCATTTTTGCGGCAACAATTGTACCACCAGCCATTTTTTGCCCTGTTTCCATAACATTGTTTGAAAGTGCTTTACCTTTATCGGCAGCATCATCTGAATCAATAAGTCCAGAAATAAGTTTGCTGAAATCTCTTACTGCAACTAAACCCACAATCATAAACACACATTGCATAATTGAGTTAAACAAACTTCCCATTGCATCACTTGGGTCAAATATATTTACATCTTGCAGTCGCGAGAGAATAATAAACATTAAGTTAAGCCCTATAATCGGGCCGTAGGCCATGCCCACTCGTCTTACAAATTGGCCACACCATTTTTTGTACTTGCTTCCGTCATCAAGTGGCATAAAGGCAATGAATGCTGGCGAAATTACAAACAAAAGCGAAAGTTCATAAAGACGCTGAATTAGAGCTAAACACGACTGCAAAAGCAGCACTGCCGCCACGCCTCCACCAGCATAACCAATTAGGAAATTGTAATGGCCAAAAAGGTCATAAAAATAGTAAACCAAAACCATGTCGTGATGATCAAAATGAGCATTTTCTGGTGTTCCCATAACTGCCATATAATTTAGACCATCAATGTCAAAGGTGCCAATTCTTGTGGCATTTCCACTTAAAAATGCTTGGTCAATTTTTGTGGCAATGGTTGCCCTGTCATCACTTGCACTTGCGTTAATTGCCTTTAAAAGTTCGGGGTTTCGAACTATTTTTTCAAACAGCGTGTCATCACCATTACGCACTCTGTTTGCATCATGTGCCGCGGCAAAAAACACCGTTGTGCTTAAATCGGACGCCTGCAAGTTTGTGGCTTTGTCAAAGCTTCTCAAAAACACATTTGAAATCCAAACACCCAAAAGGCAAGCCACTGGAACAACAGCAAAATAAGCAATTGCCTTAATTGATTTTGCAATGATTGGACCTTTTGCATTTTTGTCTGAAAATTCACTTCTAATCACTGCAACAATTGTTGTTACAAACAAAAGCATGATTGCAACAATCAAAACAGCCCAAAAAATTGTGACAATTGTTTGGTCCATAAGCATAGACATAACAAGGTCACCCTCTCGTTGCTCTCCTTGATAGTAGTAAACCGAAAGTCCTGCCATTGAGCGAAAAACGCCCTGAACACAGTCGATAAGATAGAAAAATCCTAGTTGCAGGCCATACAAAATTACAACAAGTGGAGTTATAATCAATTGCTTTAAAGTTTCAGTAAAATTAGCAAACAAATCTTTAAAGAAGTCTATAATGCCACTAATAATTCCAGATGTCTGAAAAACACTTGCACCAAGATTCACTATCTCACCTCCTTTCCCTTTTTCCTATATTGTATCAAATTTTGATTTTTATGTCCAACAAAATTAGGCAAAAAAACAAAATTTTTTCAAAAATTTTTGTGTTTTTCAAAAAAATTAATCAAAATTTCGCCAAATTTTTCGTTCTAAATCCATTTCACTAAAACCCAATGATGTTGTGTCATAATCTTCTTCATCTTCTTCTTCATCTTCATCATCCCAAAATGTGCAAGGGAAAATGATGAATTTAAAGTTGTAGTCAACATCTGGCTCTCTGTCAACAACTTCAAACAAAAATTCAATGTAG
>CAMVKM010000059.1 GCA_947168085.1 uncultured Clostridia bacterium
GTTGGAAAACCACCACTGTTATTATAATTTTGTATTTCACCAATAATTGTTCCACCTGCATTGTATCTTCTTTGAATTTGAGAATTTATGTAACAATTCGATAGAGTAACAATACAGCTTGAGTTAGCTGCTCTGCCTAAAACCCCACCAACACAGTAGTTACCAACAACATAACCTTCATTAAAACAATTTGTAAATGTTGATGACACATAGGTTGTTCCAACAAAACCTCCTGAGTTATTTACAGCTGTTTCAATCTTTCCTTTATTGTAACATTTTAAGTATTCAAAACCTTGTCCATTACCACCACACTCTCCAACAAAACCACCAACACATTCATTTGCAATAATGTTACCACTATTAAATGATTTTGAAAAAGTGACTGTGCCTGTTGGATTTGAAAGACCAATAAAGCCACCAACATATTGTTCTGAAATAACTTCCCCAGCATTGTAACATTCAGAAACAGTTAACGAACCTCCATGAAAAACACCTGAAAATCCGCCTGCTTGTCCACCAAGACCTTTACAAAAAATTGTTCCTGTGTTGTAGCATCCTTTGTAAACAGCTGTTGTTGCAAAATTTGAAGCAAAAATTCCACCACAAGTAACTTGGTTACTAACGTTTCCACTGTTATAACTATCCTCAATTAAAATTGAATTTGGATTACCCCAACCACACAAACCACCAGCATCATGTCTAGTTGCATAAATAAGGCCTTCGTTATAACATGATTTTATTGTAACATCCCCTTGTGTAAGGTTTCCACAAATCCCCCCAGCAGTACCATAAGCATGAATATACCCTGTGTTAAAACAATTAAAAAATTTTATCGTTAAACTTTGATAGCCAACAATTCCACCAACTGAATTACCATTTGATTCATCTATGGTTGTAACGTTTGCAGTGTTGTGACAAGATGAAATTACTGCGTTACTCATGTTACATGAACCACAAATTCCACCAACCGCATTCACTCCAGAAACATTACCATTATTTATGCAACTAAAAATTTTTAATTGTCCACCATTGCCACACCAACCAGCAATACCTCCAGCATCATTTGCAACTGATGATATTATTCCAACATTTTTGCAATTTAAAATTTCACCAGACGAAGTATCCCCTTCAATTATAGATAAAATTCCGGCAGCACAAGTGCTACCTATTGTTTGAATATTTCCACTGTTTTCACAGTTTTTGATTTTAAAAGTTTGATAATAACATTTTCCAACAATTCCAGAACTGCCACCATAGGCTGTTATTGCTCCCGTGTTATAACAATTTGTTACCTCAGCATAAGAACTGATATGACCCAAAATTCCAGCAGCATGATAACTTGAGGTTGTAACACTTCCTGTGTTGTAACAATTTTCAATTTTTATTTTTGAACCATTAATTCCAACAATGCCACCACATTCACTGCCACTTCCTGTTATGGTGCCTGTATTATAGCAGTTTTTTATGGTTAAAAAGTTTGCTGCATTTCCAGAAGCTGAACAACCAGCAATTCCAGCAACAAAACAAGTGCCTGAAATGTTTGCTTTGTTGTAGCAATTTTCAATTGTAACATCACCATCCCACACAGAACCATTTGTAAATGCTCCAACATGACAATCTGATGTCTCTGTGCCTGTGTAACTTATGCTTCCACTTTCAATCCCAAGATTTTTTATGTAACCATTACAAAAATTTCTAACCAATCCTGTTCCACCGCTTGAACTTTGAATGTTAACATTGCTGATATAATGATTTTGCCCATCATAATACATATCAAAACCAGCCCTAGCATTATTTATTGGGGTAAAAAGAATGTTTGCCAAATTTATGTTTGTTGTTTGTTTAAAGTAACAACCAGAAAGAGTACTTGAATTGGCACTTAAATATGCCAAATTTTCAGCTGATTCAACTAAATAGGGGTCATCAATTGTGCCAGTTCCATGAGTAAAAGCTGCTGTGCCACCTGACCACACTGCTGAAGATGTTGGATCATCAATTGGAGAGACTATTTCTAGATTATTTTGCGGCTGAGTTGGTGTTAAAATTAAATTAACAACCAAAAGCCCCCCCCCCCGCGAGTGTTAGAGCAAAAACAACAAATAACAAAATTGTTTTAAGTTTGTTTAAGTTAGAACTTTTTGAACTAAAATTCTTTTTTGATTTATTCATTGTTTTTCCCCCATTTTTTTCTTTCATTATACTAATAATTTGTGCAAAAGTCAAATGATTTTGCATAAATTTGTTCAAAAAATAAAAAAGAAGCAAATTTTGCTTCTTTTTTTTGTTGTAATTAAGAGTTAATAATCTTTTTAATTTCCATAAGTTGATCAAAGCTAAGTAATTCAACTTTGTGTTTTGCATCAGCGTATGCAAGTTTTAAAAGTTCTGGATAATCTCCATTTTCTGCTTTGTCTGCCATGATTGTAGCAAGTTTAACAAGTTCTTCTTTTGTTTTGAAGTCGATTGCAACAACAATTTTCTCCAAAATGTCGTAACTGGTTTCAATAACCTTTGGATCGTTTTTTGATAATGTACTCATAATTTTCATCTCCTAAAATTCAATTTTCTAGCAAAGAGTTTGCTGTGTTTGGTTTGGGGCCTTAACCACTGGCGCAAAGATTTTTTCTTTAACTTTTTGAGCAAAAGATTTTGCAACTTCAGCATTTGCAAAGTGCTTTTCTGCAACTTTTGTTCCTGTCATTGTTTTGCAAGCTTCATCATTTGCTGCTTCTGTTAAAATTTCTTCAACTTTTTCATTAACAACGCTTTCGATGTCTGTTGCTAATGAAGCATCAAGTTTTTGTGCTTTTTTAAGATCATTTTCAGTAACAAAATCACCTGTTGGGAAAACCTTGTTTCTGTCATTAAAAAGTTCTTTTTGGTCTGCTGTAAGGCCTTTTTCACTCATTCCATCAAAAACCTTAAAAGCCTCTCTGTAAACAACACTTCTAACACTTGATGTTTTTCCAAGTCCTGTTACATCTCGTTGATAGCCTGTTGTTTTTTCAGCTTTACCCTTAAAGATCTTAAGGTACAAAGCCCAATCTCTAACACGTTTTCTAAATCCTTGAATAACTTCCTCTGCAGTTTCTTCTGTTGTTTGTGTTTCGGCAGCAACTTCTTCTTCAACAATTTCTTCTTCAGCATCAGCGTTCATTCCAAACATGCTCCAAAGTTGTTGTTTAACTTGGTCTTTAGTTTCTCTAAGTTGAGGTTTTTCAACTGGTCTTTCAGTAACAACTTCTTCTACAAAGTTTTGCTCTTTAAACCAATCACCAAATGAAATTCCTGTTTCTTCGTGAGCTTTTGTCCAATTAACAAACATGTTTGTTACTTTTGCCATTTGAGCATCACTTACAGACAATGAGTTGATTGCTTTGTTTATTGTTTTTTGATTTTTAGCGGCAACACCTTTTGCGTAATCTTCAAAAGAAATTCCAGATTTTTCATTAACTACAGCCCAATCAAAGAAAGTTTTAAGATCTTCTGATGCTGGATTTTTAGACTTAGAATAAATTAAATTTCTCTTTTTTTCAGCAAGAGTTGCTGCATACTTTTCAAAAGAAACACCTGATTTTTCGTGAACTTCTGCCCAATTAAAGAACTGTGCTAAATTATTTTCAAGTTCTGCATCATTCTCAGCTTTGTTGTAGGCATCAGCAAGATATTTAAATTGTTCAGTAATTTGCTCATCCAAATCTTCTTGTGTTTTTTGTGTTTTTGCAAAACCTGTTGGTTTGTAAAGTTGTGGGAAACTAAAGTCTGAATACTTTTGTTTTGCAAACACAGCAGCAAGGAATGTGTTGTTGTGATCTCTTGAAAAAGGTTTTTTGCCAGTAACTGATTCATATTCTTCCAAAGTGATACCCATTGCTGCAGCACAACGGTTGATTGCTGCTGCTGTGTAACCACTTGCAAGAGAAATCAAATTTCTGTTTTCAGCAAGATTTGGTTTTGCTGCCAAAGTTTGAGAGGCTTTAAGATAAGCAAGTCCTTCAATTTTTGCTGCATCATTTGCATTAAACATAACAATTTTAGCAATTTCTGCTGTTGTCATTGCTGTTGTGAATTTGCCCAAAGTTTCTTTCATTTCAGAAAATTCTGCACTTGTTGGAAGGTTGTAACCTTTTCCGTTGTTGATAAGTTTTTCTGTGTTGTTAATGAAAGGTTTTGTTGAAAGTTCAGCAACTTGGCTCAAAAGAGCATAAATTTGTTCTTCTCTGCTTGCGTTTTTGTCGTAACTAATTGTGTAAGATTCACGCAAAAGGTTTGAACGTTTGTTAAATTTAACACGGTAGTAGTTTACAACTCTTCTTCCTGCTGTTCTCAAAATGTTGCGCTTTGCATAAACTTTTACGCCGTCACTAAGGTTTGCTGCTTCAATTCTTGCTCCTGTGGCATCTTCAAGATTTTTAATAAATTTCTTGAATTCTGCATCACTGCTTGCTGCTGTAAGACCCATTGTGTGGATGTCTACACGAGCTTTTGGTGCATTTTTTGCTCCAAATTCTTTAACGTAGTCATCATAAGAAATACCTGTTTTTTCGTGAGCTTCAGCCCAATCAAAGAATGATGTTGTTGGCAATGTTTCTTCAATTCTTTCATCTAAGTTCTCGTTGCCCTCAAAAAGTTTTTCGTCGGCATAAACTGGAGAATTGTAGAAATAGTCATCTGCTCCTTGTGAAACAATTGCAGACATGTCATAGTAATCTCCTGTTGCCTTGTTTCCACGATAAAATGGAGTTGCTAAGTCACTTACTGTGTAGCCAGCTGCTTCAAGTTCTTTTTTAGTTACAAGGTTTTTCAAAAGACTTGGGTTTTTGGTAATTCTGTCAGCAACCAAAAGGTCATAAAATTCTTTTACACTAACAGATTGTTCAGCATTTGCTCTTGCAATCCATTTCATTTCTGTTTGAAGAACTGGACTTTGGTAACCACCTTTGTTAATAAGGCGTCTTTCATTGTGAATTGCCCATTGTCTGTCCCATTCTTTTCCCATAATAGACATAGGAGTAAATCCGTTGTCCACAACAGAAAAAGCTTGCTTCAAGTTTTCTGGCTTAACAAGTTCGGCATCAGCCTTTTTGCCACGAATTGTTTGTCCTTCAAGCGCATTTGAAAGTTGAGTTAAACTTCCAGAGTTTTTAACAGCTTCAAACTCTGTTCCATAATAAGAAGGAAGAATCGCATCTCTTAAATCGTTGCGATATGATGTTCCTTGTGATGATTGTGTGGTTCTGCGTCTAACACCAGTGTGTTTTCCATCATCAAACCACATTTTGTCTTTCTTTCTGATTTCCATACTCTTTAACCTCTTTTCTATGTTACGAACATATTATACCACAAAAAAATGAAAAAATCAATACCCTTTTTTAAAGTTTTTTGGTTTTTTGAAGGTTTTTTCACAATTTCAAAAAAATTGCAATTTTAGAGTAAAAATAAGCATTTTTTTGATATTTTTTTGCTTGTTTTACCTGTTTTTTCAATAAAATGCACCCAAAACAAAAAAATGCGAAAATTCGCATTTTTTATCTACTTGAAAGTCCTGCAAGCTTTTTAATCATGTCATTTGCTTCTATGGTAAATCTT
>CAMVKM010000060.1 GCA_947168085.1 uncultured Clostridia bacterium
TCTCCTTGTTAAAAATTATAGCACAACTTAACTTGTTTTGCAAACAAATCTGTGGCTTTTCTAAAAACACATGTTTCCATTATATATTCCTCTTTATTTTGCTTTTTTTACAAGTTTAAAAACAAGGCGTTTAAATTTTGGAGCATACATAAATTTGCACACTCTTGCATTTTTTTGTTTTGCCTTAAAATCAAATTTCAAAATTCCATAACCATCTTTGTTGTATTCTACAAAAGCCTTTGCTTTTTTCATCCAAAAAAATGCCCAATGTCTAACCAAAAATGAAACACAACTGTCATGAGTTGCAACACATCCTTCGGGAACATCTGCGTCATAGTAAGAACGAAAAATGTATTCAAGCATTTCACCTGTTTTGCCCATAGTTTTAAGCTTTTGAAGGTCTTTTGCATTTAAAAATGCATGATGGCCAAAATCGGAAGGGCAAAACACAAGTTTTAGACCACTGTTTAAAATTATCTCAACAGCTTTTGGGTCAACTCCAACATTAAACCCAACATAATCAGGATTTTCCAAAAGTCCACCTTGAAAATAGATGTGACAAATTTTTTCTTTAAGCTCTGGACGGTCAACAATCATTTTTGCAATGGTTGTGATTGGACTTATGCACAACAAATCAACCTTCCCTTTTATTTTTGAAAATTCCTCCAAAAATTCTTCATAACTTTTTGGCTTTTTTGTTGTTTTTGGAAAATCAAATCCCCCAAGTTTTCCTTTTGGTCCATGATTTCCTTCTGACACCAAAAATTTTTCAGACAAAGTTCCGTCATACCCCTTAAAAACAGGAATATCTTTTTTAATGAACTCTAAAACTTGAAATGTTTTTTTTGCAACATCATTTATTGTTGTGTTCCCCGGGCATGCAACAATCCACTTTAATTTTGTTCTGTAATCAAATGCTGAAAAAATGATTGCAACAGCATCATCAATTCCAGTGTCTACAAACATAACAACTTCATTCATAATTTTTTCTCCTAAAAACAATTATACAACAAAATTTTAATTTTTCCAAACAAAATTAACAAAAAAAAAGCCCCTCAGGGCTTAAAGATTTTGTGCGTTTTTTAGAATTAAACTTGCAAATCCTTGTTTTGCGTTACAAACTGGGCAAACTTTAAAACATTTTTTTGATTTTTCCTCATGCCCACACTGATTGCAACGCCAAACAACTGGAGTTGGTTTTTCATACAAAGTTTTGGTTTGAAATTGCTCATAAAGCTCATTAAAAATGTCTTTGTGTTTTTGCTCAACTTTAATAATATCACCAAAAAGTGTTGCCACATCCAAAAAGCCTTCTTGCTTTGCTTTTTTTTGAAATGCGCTGTAAGCCACTTGTGCCTCATGTGCTTCATCAACTCCAACAAACTTCAAATTGTCTTGCAAACTCCACTTTTCCCTAAAAGGATAGGTGGCTGTTATCTCAATACTTTCAATTGGCTCTTTTGATGCTTCTTGAATTTTTGCATAAAACATGCGTGCATGATGAAATTCATTGTATGAAATTTTGTCTAAAAGTCCTGCAATTGTTTCAAATCCCTCATTTCTTGCACAATTTGCAACAAATTTGTATCTCATGTGTGCTTGGCACTCGTTTGCAAACGCACGAGCCAAGTTGTGAAAAGTTTCACTTTGTTTAAGTTCCATAAAAATCTCCTTTTTTAAGATTTTTTCCAAACTTTTTTATTTTAACCACAAAATGTGGAAAAGTTGAAAACAAAAAAACATTTAAAAATCTAAAAGCAGTTTTTAAAAAAAAGAGTGAATTTCACTCTTTTTTATTTTAACTAATGTTTTTTAAAAAGTTAAATCTTTTTCTTCTTTTGCCATAAAGCGTGGGTTATAACCTTCTGGTAAACTAAAATCTGGGGTTTCAATGTTTTGTTTTGAAATTTCTTTAAAAATTGCTATAACTTTTTCTTGTTCTTCTTCCCTTATTTTTAATATTTATAAAATGAGATTCTAAATGTTTTATTTGATAATCTTCTTTCATTTTTTGTTTTTCAAGTCCAAAAATGCTGTCACAGGCAGTTTTAGTCATGTCCTTACAAACAACACCAGCAAGAACGGTGTTTGGAATTTGTTTTTTGTCTTTCACTTGACCCAAATTAAAGTCTATAATATCATTAATGGTTTTTTCAAACAAAGTTCTAAGATGTTCTTCAGCATCAATCACGGCCAGCATTTCACCATTTTGATTTTCAATATGTCTTGAAAAACCAAGAGATGGACTTTCGGCATGATAAAGTTCTTGGCAAACAAACCCTTCCAAAGCGTGATAAAGTGATTTGTCTTTGAAGTCATAAACACAAAAACACTCAATGTTTTCCTTAACTGTTGAATAACAATCTTCAAAAAAGCCTTCTGCCCAAATTTCTAAGATTTTTAAGCCCTTTTGCTGCCTTACAATTTGCTGTTCTTCTTCAAGTTCTTCAATATCATTTTTTTGTGAAAGTTCCACACCTTGTTTCATAAAATCACCTCAAAAGTAATACAAAGGGATTATACCACAACCCAAAAATTTTGGCAACCCTATGTAAAAACTTTTTTAAAAATTTTTTAAGTTTTGGACAAAAAAATTTTGTTTTTTAAAGAAAACAAAAAAGGCTTAGTTTAAGCCTTTTTTAATTACAAAACATTAATTTTAAGTCCTGGACCCATTGTTGAAGAAAGGGTTACTGATTTAAAATAAGTTCCTTTTGCTGATGCTGGTTTTGCTTTTGCAAGAGCATCAAAAAGTGTTTGATAGTTTTGCATAAGTTTTTCTGCTGCAAAGCTAATTTTTCCAATTGGACAGTGAACAATGTTTGCTTTGTCAAGTCTGTACTCAACTTTTCCTGCTTTAACATCATTAAGCGCTTTTGTTACATCCATTGTTACTGTGCCACTTTTAATGTTTGGCATAAGTCCTCTTGGTCCCAAAACTTTTGCTACTCTACCAACGAGTCCCATCATGTCAGGTGTTGTGATGCAGACATCAAAATCTGTCCAACCACCTTGAATTTTTGCAATCATGTCATCGCCACCAACAAAATCAGCGCCTTCTTTTTCAGCGATGTCTGCTGGATCACCTTTTGCAATAACCAAAACTCTAAGTTTTTTTCCAGTTCCTGCTGGAAGAACAACTGTTCCACGAACTTGTTGATCAGCTTGTCTGCCGTCAACACCAAGGCGTGCGTGAAGTTCAACTGTTTCATCAAACTTTACGTGTGAAAGTTTAACCAAAAGTTCAATTGCTTCTTGTGGCTCATAAGCTTTTGTAAGGTCCACATTTTTCATTGCTTCTTCAAATTTCTTTCCGCTCATATTACGCCTCCTCCACTGTGATGCCCATGCTTCTTGCTGTGCCTTCAATCATAGACATAGCAGTTTCTATATTAGCTGCGTTAAGGTCTTTCATTTTTGTTTCAGCAATTTCTTTAATTTGAGCTTTTGTGATTTTTGCTACTTTTTCTTTTTTGTTTTTTCCGCTAGCTTTTTCAATTCCACAAGCTTTTTTAATAAGAACAGCTGCTGGTGGAGTTTTGATTTCCAAGCTAAAACTGCGGTCAGCATAAACGCTGATTAAAACTGGAACAATTGTTCCAACTTGGTTTGCTGTGAGTGCGTTGAATTGTTGAACAAATTGAGGAATGTTGACTCCTGCCGCACCACAAATGCTTCCAACAGGTGGAGCTGGTGTTGCTTTTCCTGCTGGGAGTTGAAGTTTTATTACTTTAACTGCTTTTTTCTCTGCCATTTTTTTCATCTCCTTGAAGTGGTGTTAACGATTTTGCAACTAAAGATTTTTGCAAAATCTCCCACAGTGCCACAAAAATTAGGCAAAAAATTTGTGGCACCAAAACTAAAGTTTTTTAACATCACTAAACAAAAGTTCAATGGTGTTGTCTCTGCCAAACATGTTTACGCTTGCTTTAAATTTTTGGTTTTCGTTGTCTGCACTTAAAACTGTGCAAACTGTGCCCATAAGGCTTCCTGTTAAAATTTCAACTTTGTCGCCTTCGGCAAGCTCAAAGTCAACAGGAACTTTTTCAAGACCCAATTTTCTAACTTCTTCGTCGGTTAATGGAAGTGGTCTTCCTTTTGGTCCAACAAATCCAGTAATTCCACGAGTTGAAGTAATTGTGTGCCAAATGTCGTCACCATAAATCATTTTAACAAAAATGTAGGTTGGCATTTTTTTCCTTGTAACCGCTTTCTTTTTTCCATCAACTTCTTCAACAACTGTTTCTGTTAAAATCACAATGTCAAAAATGCGGTTTTGCAAATTTCCGTTTTCAATAACTTGCTCAAGATTTTCTTTTGCCACTTGTTCATAACTGTGAAAAGTGTGCAAAACATACCACTTGGCTTCGGTGCTAATAAATTTTCCTTCTTCCATTTTTCCCTCCGCCAAACTAGAACAACAATCCGTTTAAAAAGTGAAGCAAGTAGTCAAACGCAAACAAAACAAGTCCAAAAAAGAGCACAATTCCAATAACAATTCCTGTTTTCTTCATTGTTTCTTTAAAGCTTGGCCAACTAACCTTTTTAAGTTCACTTGCTGTTCCCTTAACTTTTTGCTTAAAAGTTTCTTTTCCTGCACGCTCACGTGCTTCTTGCTTTTTCTTTGCTTCTTTTTCTTTGGCAAGCTTTTTGTCTTGTTTTGCTTTTTCTTTGGCTTGTTGTTTTAGCTCTTTTTCGTCAACAACTTTGGCTTCATCAGCCATTTCTGGTTGTGGCTGTTGTTCATTTGCTACTTCAGTTTCAACTGGCTTTGCTTCTGCTTCCACAACTTTAACTGGCTTTTTTGGCTTTTGTTTTGACTTTCCTTTCCTTCTTGGTTGTGCCATGATCTTCTCCCTTAAACTAAATTACTTGCCTTCTTTGTGAACTGTGTGTTTTTTGCACTTTGGGCAATACTTTTTGATTTCCATTCTGTCTGGATCGTTTTTCTTGTTTTTGTTGGTGTCATAATTTCTACCTTTGCACTCAGTGCAAACAAGAGTGATGTTTGTTCTCATTTAAAATACCTCTTTCAATAAAAAAATTACACCCCTTTCGGTCAGTGTTAGTTTATTTTAACACAAACAAAGTTTGTTGTCAATAGAAAAATTTAAATTTCTGCACTTTTTTTGCCTTTTTTTGGAAAAAACCCACCCGTGTGAACCCTTTTTCCAAAAAAATAAAGAAAACCTTAAAACAAGGTTTTCTTATTCCAAACAAAAAGATTGTGTGTTTTGATTTTTTGTTTTGTTGTTTTGACGTTGTTGATTTGCAAAATGGTTTACAATTTGCTGAGATTCTTGCTTTTGTTGTTCATAAACTCGATAATCCAAAACTTCCATTTCACCAGAAATTTTTGGCAAAATGTTTGCTTTAATTTCTTTTTGGTTCACGCCTTTGCAAATAAACCACTCGTAGCTGTCTTCAAAAATGTCGTAGCCATTTTTTTCATAAAAAGGCTTTGCAAAAC
>CAMVKM010000061.1 GCA_947168085.1 uncultured Clostridia bacterium
TAAAAATATATTTTTAAATCACTAAAAAATCCAGTATAACCCCTTAAATTATTATTGTTTAAAAAATTTAATGCCTTTTTCATATCTTTTTGACTTTCAATGTTAATGTTGACTTTATCCATTTTTTAACCCTCCATTTATCTGTTTTTATGATGGTTCCAAATAATGCCCCCGTATTTTGTGCTTGACTCTTTCATAACTTCGGTTAAATCCAAAATGTTGGTGTGCTGTTTGGCGTGGCACTCTTCACATAATACAACCATGTTGTTATAATTATATGCCAAATGTTGGTGGGTTTTTACCCTTTTAATGTGGTGTACGGTTAAATTGTCTTTGCTCCCACATATGGCACATGTTTTGCCATTTTTAAATGCTTTACGGTGTTGTGTGTCTAAATGGCCAACCTTTTTTGGGCTTATGTTATTATATGCGTTTAGATAAACCATATTTAATGCATGTTTTGGTACTCCTACGCTTAATAATATTAAGCTTATTGCATCGTTTAATTGATTTAATAATGGCTTTAAATTGCTTTCAAAATAATTTGGGGTTGGTTCTTTTTCAAATTGTTTAAATGTTTGGTAAATATCTTTTATTAAATACTCATTACTCATGGTATTGTTTAACTCTATTAAATCCAAATTACCCCCCCCCTTATGGTAATGTCCATTATGGCATCGTCAAATACCTGGAGGTTATAAACCCGTTTGCCGTTCATTACTCTTTTTTGGAGTTTACCATAATAAATTATATTAAGCAAATGGCCAATGCTGGAGCTTAAACGGTATTGCTTATAATTTGGGTTTTGTTTAACAAATGCGTTGCGTATGTCTTCATTGGTGGTGGTTAAATCAGCACATATTTTAGTGTGGCACATTAACCATTTTAATATGTGTAATGGCTGGTAATTGCCCCCCCCCAATTGGGTGTTGTTATTTCCTGGAGTATGTGGCATAATATCATACTCCAGCAATTAAAAATTGGTAATTGTCAACAAATCGCAATGCAATAAATAACATGATCATACCAACGGTTATTGCTCCAGGTACAACAATGTTGGTGGTGTAATTTATGGTTAATGGTTCTTTTTTATGCAATGTTGCTGGTTTATTGGTCATCATTGCCAACTCCTTTTTGGGTATATGCTTTTTGCATATCTTCCATTACTTTTAAAAATTCGTTTGGGTCTTCAAATATCCAAATGCCTTGCATTTTTTCATTTTTTAACATTTTTAATACTTCCATAAACACTTTTTACAATCCCATATTTGGCCATCCTTTTGATGGGTTAAATGGTATTGTTAATTAATGGTTTGGTTTTGGTATTATATAAATGTTGCTATGCAAATGCTATGCAAATAATGAAAAATAAAAGGATCCAAAAAAACAATAACATTAAAATAACTTAAAAATAAAAATAATAATTGGGAGTATTAAAAACGCCAAATGGCTTTAATACTTCCATAAACACTTTAATTTTACCCATTACCAACACGCAATATTATTTTGCCGTCCTCAATATCCCAATATAAAGTCATACCTGGTTGGATATCAAATTGTTGTCTAATAATGGATGGTATATTAACACTCTTTTTTTTACTAACAATACTTTTGGCCAAATGGTCTTTTGGTTGCAACTCTTCCAACATTTCATTAATCAATTGATCAATGCCAATGCCTTTGTCTTTGGCCAATTTTTCCAACTGTTGTTTGGCATCATTAGATATTATAATTTGCTCCATTTTTTACTCCTGGAATATATCCAAATTTTTTATATCTTCATTGATTTGCTTTTGTAATATTTCCATTACATAATCTTTTATTTTTATTTCTTTGTCGGTACAAATCATTTTTAATTTTTTATGGTCAATGCTGTTTCATTCAATTGTCACTTTGCCCATAAATTGACACCTCCAGGTAAAAATATATTGGTTATGGTATAAACCTTTTTGCCTTTTACACTTGAAACCATACCCTCTTTTACACTTGCAATTGTTCCAATATGCAAAAATGCAAAAAAGTTTATGGCATATCTATATGTATTTATCAATTTATGGCATTTTTTAATATATTTCAAGTGTAACCAAAAATTGAGAAACGGGCAACCCCCAAAAATGGGTCAATTATTTGGGTACTTTCAATTAATTTAATCAAATGCTATGCAATTGCATTGCATAATTTTAACCAAACGTTGCATTAAATTAAAGCACTTGACAAAATCAAAATATGTTTGGTGGCACTCCTATATGTCCTAAAAAAAGGTAAAAAGTTAAAAAGTTAAAACGTTTATTAAAATGGCACTTGTCACATTTGGTGTCATTAAATTAAACGTTCCTTTCATTAAATTAAAAGCACCTCATGGCCAAATTTTTGCAAATTTTATATGGTACAACTTCCAATGTATTAAATCAAATTGACCCCAACCAGCTATGGCCAAATAATTGCACCATCCATTAATCAAAATATACCAACATATTGCCAACACCTCAATGGCTACTTTTTGCACCAATCCCAAAATACCATACAACATAATGGCCACCATTAATTGTTGCACCAACAACAATTGCATGGCAACACCTCCAGGCATCCAACATTAGACAAATGCAATACACCTGGATGGATCCAACATTAATATATGGCCAATGTCCTAAAAATATATTGGCAAATATATGGCAAATACCAAACAAATAATGCCAAACAATCCAACATTGATTTAATCCAACAACCATGCAATAATTTGATGGCTTGAAAAATACTACAAATAATTATGCAACCACCATGCAATTTGCATATACCTGGAGGTTTACACCATCCAGCACATTACCAAAACATAAACCAGTATTTACTAAAAATTGCGTTACCCTCTCTATTTAATATAATCCTCTCATCATGTTTTTGCAATCTCAATTTACGGTTTAATATTTCTTTTTCCTTTTTTTCTTTTGCCTCTTTTTCCATTAATTTATCGTAATCCGTAATTATATTATTATCTTTATGCACCAACCCACATGCCAAACAATAAATTATATCATGCTGTGGGTCATATGCCAACGTCTTTGCGTTGCACTCTTCACATTTTTTGTTATGGATATAAATAAAAGGTACCACATTAACGCCACCAACTTGCTTTTGGTCATTTTGTGTCACTTTAACATATAATGTGACATAATCCATAACATTAATATTGCGTATATGCTCTTTAATTTTAAAATAACCTCAAAATAACAAATAAAATTATAATGCACCATGATGCGTTATAATGTGCCATGTGTTATGTTATGGCCATTATTTGACATAATAATTGCTTTATCCTTTACAATACCTTTACACTTTCAACGTTAAACGTGCCATTATGTACATTAACATAACGCATTAACGCATTATGGGTTTATTGTTCCAATTGGTCTTTGGCCTGGATCATCTCATTAACAAATGTTTGTTTGTCAATGCTGGTTTGCAACCAACTGGCGTATAACTCTTTGGGCATATGGTCAACGTTTAATATCTCATTACATATAAATAACTCCATTAAATCCATGCGTTGCTCATTTATTTGGTCTTTGCATCTCAAACAATTTATTATATCATCGTTTGCATTAATCCAAATGCCTTGCTTTTGGGAGTCATACGCTTTATTTAATTTATCATCCATTATGTCTTTTGTAATGCCCGTAATGTTTTGGCAACTTGACACATAACCAGGTGCAATATATTGACATAATCCCATTTTGTCAATACAAAATCCATTAACCTTTGAAAAATCACGTATAAACTCATCATTTTGTTGCATAAAATATTGTTCTAAAAATGGCCATTTTTTCAATGCATATGTTAAACGCTCCAATGCCAATTTACGTTGTTTTGCTTTATACTCCTGGCTTTTTGGGTAATGGTTTTTAAAATGTCTTGACAATGCCATTATGCTTATATCTTCCAATTGTAATTGGTCAATAATATTTTGGTATGTGTACCCCTCATTATATAAACGCTCTATATCTTCCAATTGCTGGTGGTTGCATGTTTTACATTTGGTACTATATCCAATTTCATGGTAATGTGCTTTTTGTTTGCGTTTGGCCATTGACTCATTAATTTGCTTTAATAACGTGGTCAAACTGGATAAATACGCCCCCATTTAATCATTACCCCCCATGTTTATGTCCTCATCTTTTACACTTCTAAATATTGGGTCATCAATTGTTATGTCATCTAAATTTAATTTATGATAAAATACATTAGTCAAATCTTTATTGATTTGCTCAAATAACCCCGTAATGTCATATGCAACCCTCCATTTGCTTATCCAATCAAATATTTGTTTTTCGATATCATCATTTAACCCCCCATAATTGGATGCAATGCGTATTATTTCTTTATACTCATTTAATTTATTTAATTGGCTTTGGTCTTCTTTTGCTTTTTCCAATTGCTCATTAGTCATATTTAATTGGGTTTTTAACTTCATTATTTCATGCTCTTTTTTTTCAATAAACATGTTTTTTTGCAATTCCAATTGGTCAATGTTGGTTTGGTATTCTTTCAAATACTCTTTTTTTTCACGTTCTTTTAATTCGATGCTTTTTAAAATATTGCTTTGGTCAATTTCCAATTGGGCTTTGCCTTTTACTTCCAACTCTAATGCCATATTTAATGCATGATCCAATATGTCTTGCAACTTTAAACCCTTTTGTTTGGCCAAATTTCTTTTGTCTTCGTCAACCATAACACTTGTTTGCACTCTTGCCATAATTTTACCTCCAGGTGCCTGGAGTCATACATGGTTAAAATTTCCAAAAAATTTTTGGAAAAAATGGAAAAAATAACCCATTTTTGGAAAAAATACCGTTTTTCCATTTTTGTTGTATGGCTCCATATATTCAATTAACTTTATTAAACAATCCAATATCATATGTTAATTTTAATTAATTACCAATGGAAAAATTGACCATGATTTAATCAATTGTTGCCATTTAATTGAACATACAATTAAATAAATTTTATTTTTTCCATTTTTCCATTTGGAATATTAAGAAAAGCATATAACAACATATGTATATATATTATTTTATTTTATTTTATATATATAGTTTTATAATAGTTTCACTTTTTAGTTTGGAAAAAAAAATGGAAAAAATAAAACTAAAGCAAATGCAATGGTCATTTATCATAATACCAATTAATTGGTTTTGTTTTTTTCCAATTTTATAATGCCTAAAAAATGGAAAAATGGAAAAAATAATATTAAAGTAACATTAATAACAACTTATTGCAATTTTAAACCAGCTATTAAAAC
>CAMVKM010000062.1 GCA_947168085.1 uncultured Clostridia bacterium
TTTGGGCTGTTGTTCTGCTTATTGTTATGTGCATTGGTGTTTGTTGTTTTGAACTGCAAGAAAACAAACAAAAAGCTTATGAGTATGCTCAAAAATATTATCAAATGAAAGTTGATCAATTTGAAGAAGAAAACAAAACATTAAACAATGTTGATGTTTGTTTTTTGGGGGACAGTTTAACTGATGGCTACAATGTGGCCGAGTTTTATGGTGAAATGATAGTAGCAAACAGGGGAATTGCTGGAGACACAACTTTTGGGCTAGAAAAAAGATTAAAAGTTTCGGCTTATGATATTAACCCAAAAGTTGTGGTGATGCTTATTGGTGGCAACAACTTAGATTCTATGTTTGATAATTATGAAATTATTTTAAGAAGTTTTAAGTCAAATTTAAGAGACACAAAAGTTGTTTTGGTGTCGTTAACAGCAATGCGTGGCCAATTTGCTGAAAAAAATGAATTGGCAAAACAAAACAACACAACAATAGAGCAATATGCACAAGAGTTTGGTTTTGAATTTGTTGATGTTTTCACGCCTCTGCTAAATGGTGGAACTGAGCTTGACGCATCCTACACAACAGATGGAGTTCATTTTACTCAAGCTGGTTATGTTGTTCTCACAAACCACATAAAGCCCGTTGTCGAAAACTTGCTTTCAAACTAAAAAAGCCTTAAAAAAAGGCTTTTTTTATGTAAATAATGTTGAATTAAAAAGTCCGCCGTTTTGTGAATTTAAGTATTGATTTTGACAATATCCACGTCTTGTTGTGGAATAGGCTAGTGACACCAAAGCAATTAACATAACAATTAAAAATGTTGTGTTGTTTGCAAGATTTACGCCATTTCCGGTTGACCAAAGAGCCACCAACATAGTTAACACAATAGCTTCTGTAACAGTCATAAAAAAACCTCCAAACATAATTTATGTTTAAAATTAATTATGAAATTTCTTAAAAAAGTGTGAAAAGTTATAAAAGAAAGCATATTAATTTTTTATGGAAAAAGATGAAGTTGTTGCAAAAAAGCTTTTAAAAAAGTTTAAAGAAAGATTTAAACAAAATGTGCCATTAAAAGAACACACAACACTAAAAATTGGTGGACCAGCAAAGTTTTTTGTTGAACCAAAAACAGTAAATGAATTAATTTTTGTGTGCAAACTAGCAAAAAAGTTTAACAAAAAAATTTTTGTTTTGGGTAATGGCTCAAACATTTTGGCAAAAGATGAGGGGTTTTCGGGCATAATTGTTTCAACAAAACTGTTTTGCCATCTAAAATGCTTTAAAAATCAAGTTTTTGCTGGTGCAGGTCTAAAGCTTGGCAAACTTGTGCTGTTTTTAAAAGACAAAGGGCTTTGTGGAATGGAGTGGGCAATTGGAATTCCAGGAACTGTTGGCGGTGCAATTTGCATGAATGCTGGGGCATTTGGTTTTGAAATATCAAAATTTTTAAACAAAGTTTTGATTTTTGATGGAAAACACTTAATATGGGAAAAAGCAAAAAATCTTGATTTTGGTTACAGAAACTCAATTTTTCAGCAAAATTCAAATTTAATAATTTTGGGTGCAAAATTAAAGTTCACAAAAAAACCACAGCAAGAAATTGAAAAAGCCATTTATTTTTACGTAAATGAGCGAAAAACAAAGCAAAATGTGGGTTTCCCAAGTGCTGGAAGTGTGTTTAAAAAGGCAAACAATTGCTCTGCATCACAACTTGTTGACATGGCAGGACTAAAGGGCAAAAAGATTGGTGGAGCAATGATTTCAACGGTTCATGCTGGATTTATTGTAAATTTTTGCAATGCAAGTTTTAAAGATGTTCAAAATTTGGTTGATTTTATTTTAATTTCGGTATATAATAAGTTTAATGAAAAGTTGGAACTTGAAATAAAAATTTTAAGTGATTAATTTTTTAGACAAAAGATTAACAAAAGGAGAACAAACATGTCTTTTTCATCAGATGCAAAAAATGAAGTGTTAAAAACAGAACTTCCAGAAAACAAAACATGTGCTGTGGCAGAACTTTCTGGGCTTTTGAAAACTTGTGGACAGCTTGGAATTGAAAATGGAAATTATGCCATTGAACTTATCACAGAACTATCAGACATGTTTGCTCGTGTTAATGCTCTTGCCAAAATGCTTTATGACGATTTTGATGGGCTTGGGCTTATTCGTGAAGAAAGGCAAAACGCAAGTCCAAAATATCACATAACCTTTACAACACAAACAACCGAAAAACTTTTGCTTGATTGTTTTATCATGCGTCCAAATGGTGAGCTTTTTAGTGGTGTTGCTAGAGCGCTTGTTGAAAGTGAAGAGAGTAAAAAAAGTTTTGTAAAAGGTGTGTTTTTGGGGTGTGCCAGTGCAAACATTGTGATTAAAGACATGAATGACTTAAAAAAACACACTGGTGGCTATCATCTAGAATTTGTTTTTTCTTCGTCAGGTTTGGCTGCTGATTTTGCTCATATTTTGTCTGAATTTGGAATACTTGCAAAAGTTATGAATCGCAAAAAACTTTGGGTAACTTACATAAAAGAAGCAGAACTTGTTTCAGACATTTTAGCTCTTGTTGGTGCAAACAATGCTGTTTTGGTTTTGCAAAATGAATTTGCAGTTCGTGAGGTTAGAAACAATTTGAACAGACAACTTAATTGTTTGAATTCAAACCTTGAAAAAATGGTTGAAGCATCATTAAAGCAAATTGAAGCAATTGAGTACATAAGCGAAAAAGTTGGGCTGGAGAGTTTGCCACCAACACTTTATGAACTTTGCCTTCTTCGACTTGCAAACCCAGAAGAAAATTATGAAAACTTGTCAAAATTAATGACAACTCCACTTACAAAAAGTGGGGTAAATCACAGATTGCGAAAAATTTTGCAAATTGCAGAAAAATTAAAATCACAGGAGACAAACAATGAGCAGTAAATTCGTTCATCTTCATGTTCACACAGAATACAGCCTTTTGGATGGAGCTTCAAGAATTGGCCCATTGGTTGCTGAACTAAAAAAACAAGAAGCACCTGCATGTGCCATAACAGATCATGGCAACATGTATGGAACAGTAAAATTTTACGAAGCTTGTAAAAAAGCAGGCATAAAAGCCATTATTGGAACAGAATTTTATGTTGCACAAAATCACCTTGACAAAACAGGAAAGTTTGACTATGCCCACATAACAATTTTGGCAAAAAATGAAATTGGCTACAAAAATCTTTGCAAACTAAATTCAATTGCATGGATTGATGGTTACTACTACAAACCTAGAATAGACTATGATTTGTTAGAAAAATACTCAGAAGGGCTTATTTGTCTTTCTGGTTGCATTAGGGGAGATGTTCAACAAAATTTGTTAAAGGGTTTTGTTGATGAAGCCGAAAAATTGGCATTAAGGCTAAAAAACATGTTTGCTCCAGGCGATTTTTACATCGAAGTTATGGACCATGGATTGCCAGAACAACGCCAAATCTTGCCACTTCAATTTGCTTTAGCAGAAAAAATTGGAGTGAAAACAGTTGCCACAAATGACATTCATTACATTTCAAAAGAAGATGCAAAAGTGCAAGACATTATGATGTGCATTTCTATGCAAAAAACATTTGATGACCCCGACAGAATGCGCATGCAATGTGATGAATTTTACTTAAAAACAGAAGAAGAAATGCGCCAAATTTTTGCTGCTCATCCAGAAGCCATTGACAATACAATGGAAGTTGCCGAAAAATGTAATTTTGATTTTGACTTTAAAAGTTACTGGTACCCAAAATTCACAGCTCCAGATGGAATGACAAATGAAGAGTATTTAAGAAAAATCACATTAGAAGGTCTTAAAAAGAAATATGGCGGACTTCCACAAAAGGTTTTGGACAGAATGGAGTATGAAATGGACACCATACGAAAAAGTGGTTTCCTTGACTACTACCTTGTTGTGTGGGATTTTATTAATTACGCAAGAAAAACTGGTGTTCCAGTTGGGCCAGGGCGTGGAAGTGGAGCAGCTAGCATTGTTGCTTATGCCATAGGAATTACACTAATTGATCCATTAAAATACGATCTTTGGTTTGAGCGTTTTTTAAACCCAGAACGCATAAGTCCACCCGACTTTGATATTGATTTTTGCCCAAAACGAAGGTCTGAAGTTATTGACTATGTTGTAGAAAAGTATGGTGAGCCAAACGTAAGCCAGATTATCACTTTTGGAACAATGGCATCAAAAGCAGCCATTAAAGATGTTGCAAGAGTTTTAAAGATGTCTTTTTCGGAAGTTAACAAAATAACAAAACTATTTCCACCACTTGCAAAAATGCCAAAAGCCCCAGCAATTCCAAAACTTTTTGGGGTTGGTCTTAAAGAAGGGGATGACCAAAGTTTTGTTATTCCAGAACTTCATGAGATGTATGAAAATGACATTCAAACAAAAAACATCATAGATATGGCAATAAAACTTGAAGGTATGCCAAGAAACACCAGCATTCACGCTGCCGGAGTTATTATTTGTTGTGACCCAATTTCCGACCATGTTCCAATGGCAAAAAATGGAGATATGGTAACAACGCAGTATGACAAAGGTGAAAGTGAACATTTGGGCCTACTTAAAATGGACTTTTTGGGTCTTATCACATTAACTGATGTAGATTTGATGTGCCAAATGGTAAAGAAAAATTATGGAAAAGACATAGACCTTTATGCAATTGACTATGATGATCCAGAAGTCTACAAACTTATGGGTTCAGGCGATAATGATGGGGTGTTTCAAATTGAAAGTTCTGGAATGAGCAACATTGTAAAAGAGATGAAACCAGTAAACCTTGAAGAAATCACAGTTGTTCTTGCCATGTATCGTCCAGGGCCAATGGACGAAATTCCAACCTACATAAAAAACCGTAAAGACCCACAAAACATAACATATCCCGATGAGCGAATGAAACAAGTTTTGGATGTAACCTTTGGTGTTATGGTTTATCAAGAGCAAGTTATGCAAATGTGTCAAGTTATTGCTGGTTACACAATGGGACAAGCCGACGGCGTTAGAAAAATTATGGGAAAAAAGATGAAAGACAAACTTCCCATTGAAAAAGAAAAATTTATTAATGGTTGGGTTGATCCGGAAGGCAAAAAATCAATTGATGGCGCATTAAAACGTGGAATGAAACGAGAAGATGCCGAGCATCTGTGGGCACAAATGGAAAAATTTGGTTCCTATGCGTTTAACAAAGCTCATGCAGCTGCTTAT
>CAMVKM010000063.1 GCA_947168085.1 uncultured Clostridia bacterium
ATACTCTAATCATTATAAAAACCGAAAATAATGATATAATTGGTGGATTTACTTCAGCCTCATGGGAACCAAATACTTTGTTAAATTATGATGATAAAGCTTTTGTTTTTAATTTAAATAAAAAACAAAAATTTAGAATATCAAATCCCTCAAATGCAATTAATTCAAGGATTAATGAAGGCCCAATTTTTGGAATCTATGATTTGGAGTGGCGCATTTGATTGCTTTGGTTTAAAGCGTTCTCAACTAAATGCAACCTATGACAAAATTGTTGCAAGAATTGCTGCTGACCGAAAAACACAAGGTCAAGGGCAAACAAGCCTTTTTGATGGTCTTTTAAATGATGACAAAGCAGCAAACAAAACTGAATATCCAAACATTCCAGAGTATTCTACTGATGAAAAACTTCAATTAGAAAAAACAGTGCTTGGGGTTTACATCAGTGGGCATCCACTAGACCCTTACAGAAACGAACTTTCAACTTTTAGTTTTAACAGTTCCATGCTTGAAGGGCAAGAAGTTTATGGAGAATCTGGTGAAGTTGTTGAAACAATTTACACAAATTTAAAAGACCACCAAAAAGTGGAAACTGGTGGAATTGTTACTGAAATTAAAAAACTTAGCACAAAAACAAGCAACAAAGATATGGCAATCATAACAGTTGAAGATTTGTTTGGTCAATTTGATGTGATGCTTTTTAACAAGCAATATGAAACCTACAAAAACAAACTAAAAGAAAACTTGATTGTAAAAATTAAGGGTGAAGTGAGTTTGCGAGAAAATGAAACTCCAATAATTTTTTTAAATGAATTGTCTGTTTGGAATTTAGATAAAGACACGGGTGCGGCTTTTCAAGACATTAAAAAGCTTTATTTAAAGTTTGACACACAAAACACAATGCTTCAAAGTAAAATTGAAAGTGTTTTAAAACGTTATCCAGGTCAAATTGAAGTCAAAGCAAGATGTTCATCAACGGGCAAAGCAGTTCTTTTCCCAGAAAAAGTTGATGGTTCAAATGGTCTTGTTAGTGAACTTATTGGACTTTTAGATGAAAATTCTGTAAAATTGCTTTAAAAAAGGAGAAATACAATGAAAAAGTTAAAAAGAATAGGAGTTTTAACCAGTGGCGGCGATTCTCAAGGAATGAATGCATGCCTTAAAACAATTGTGTCTACTGCTGAACGCAAGGGCTATGAAGTTGTTGCTTTTTTAGGAGGATATCAAGGACTTTTAGACAACAAAGCAAAAATCATCACATCAAAAGAAGCTGAACTTTATTTTAACATTGGTGGAAGTTTTATAAAAGCTGGCAGAAGCAAGGATTTTTTAGATGCAGAAAAACGCAAAAAAGCAAAAACTGTTTTTAACAAACAAAAACTAGATGCTTTGATTGTTTTGGGTGGAGATGGCTCTATTCGTGGGGCATGCGACCTTGAAAAGCTGGGGTTAAATGTGCTTGTTATTCCTTGTTCGATAGATAATGATGCCTATTGTACAGAGCGAGCTATTGGTTTTGACACGGCCGTAAACAATGCTGTTAACACAATCGACAATGTTCAGCAAACAATGAGAACCAATGACCGCATACTTTTGGTTGAGGTTATGGGACGTGAGTGCGGAGATATTGCGCTTTACAGCGGGATTTGTAGTGAAAGTGACATTATCATGATTCCAGAAAAAAAGCAAAAAGAAGAGAAGATTGTTCGTGAAATATTAAAACAACTAAAAGCGGGCAACAAGTCGCCAACAGTTGTTATTGCAGAACATCAATTAAATGTTGAAAAATTTGCACAAAAAATTGAAACAGAAACAGGAAATGAGTGTCGAAGCATTGTTGTTGGATACATTCAGCGCGGTGGAGCACCAACCATGCAGGACAGACTTTTGGCAATTCGAATGGGAGTTGCTGCTGTGGAAAATGTTATTGATGGCAATTTTGGCTATGTAATTTCTTTAACTCAAGACCACATTACCTTAAAATCTTTAAGTGAAGCAATTAATGCGGGAAAACAATTTAGAGAAGAGCTTTGGGACACTTTTCTTGAATTAAAACGATTTAAAACAGTAAAGCCACACAAAAAAGTGTAATAATTTACACTTTTTTTATTTTTTAGATCCAAAAATGTGATATGAGAAAATGTTTCAAAAAACACATAATTTTTAACAAAATGCAAACACTAAAACAGTAAAGGAGCAAAAAATGAAACAAAAAGTGTGTGTTGCCTTTTTTGGCTTTTTGCTTGTTTTTTCTGTTTTTGTTTTTTGTGGAATGGCAAAACAAGAACAAGAAGTTTATGTCAACTTTTTTTATGAAGGGCAAATGTTTAAGTGGCAACAACCAAATTCTCAAGTTTTTGTTTATCAAGAAGAACTGCAAAAACACGGCAGAATGGGTGACCACAAACAAAGGGCAGAACTTGTTAACAAAATAGTAAACATGGGTTTTTCAATTGAAGAAGCTTTTTGTTATGTTTTTCCAGGAATTGACAAAACATTGCAGCAAGTTTGTGATGTTGTTAATAGGCCTAAAAAAGATGCAACACTAAATTTTGATCCAAAAAATTTTCCTTATTTTAGTTTTACAAATGAGCAAATTGGGCTTTTTGTTGACAAAGCAGCATTGTTAAAACAAGTTCAAAATCAGTTAAAAATTTCAAACAACATAAAACTTACCATAACGCCAAACAAAATAATGCCAACAAAAACAGTAAAACAGCTTCAAGAGCAAACATATTTAAGAGCAAGTTTTTCAACGGATTTTTCAAAAAGCTCGCAAAACCGAAAAGATAACATTGCTTTGGCTTTAAAAAATTTTGATGGAATGACAATTTTGCCAGGACAAACTTATTCTTTTAATTCAACAACAGGGAAAAGAACTGAACAAAAGGGTTACAAAGAAGCAAACATCATTCTAAACAACGAGTATGTTGAAAGTTTTGGTGGTGGAGTTTGTCAGGCAAGCACAACGCTTTTTAATGCATTGCTTTTAGCTGGAGCAGAAATTGTTGAATCACACCCACACAGCTTGGAGAGTGGATATATTGAAAAAGGTTTTGATGCCATGGTAAATTTTGGTTCAAGTGATTTAAAATGGAAAAATAACACAGAAGCACCAATGTATGTTCACGCTTTTACAACGGACAGCAAAGTTTGTGTTCAAATTTTTGGAGAAAGAAATCCATTTTACATAAAAAGAGTTTGTGAGGTTTTGGAAGAAAAATCGCTTGATGAAATTGTTGTGGAAGACAGCACGCTTGAAATAGGGAAAAGTGTTTACAAAACATTGCCAAAAACTGGTTCAACAAGCAAAAGTTTTTTGGAGTTTTACAAAAATGGGAAGCTTGTTAAACGAAAACTGTTGAGAAAACAAACCTACAAACCAGTTCAGGGTGTAAAAATTGTTGGAACACATGAAAGACCATTAAAAAACTTTCAAAACTTTTCACAAAACACAGCTGGTTCTCAAGATTTTACAACATGGAAACCTTTGGGTTATTAATACAAAAAGAAAACAAGTTGTTCACAAATTGTTAAAAAAATTGTGGATAACTTTTTTGTTAAAAATTTAAAGATGCTCATTTTTATTATCTTTTTGTCAATTATCAACAAAGTTAGTCACAAAAAGGCAAACAAAAAATTTTCCTTTTTCGTCTCAAAAAAACAAATTTATGTCATCATTATGTTGATAACTTTTTAAAATTGTTGATAACTTTTATATTTATGCGTGTTTATTCATTATTTTGTATAATTATACACATGATTTATAAAAATTCGTTGAAATTTATAAATATTCATTGTTGATAAGTGTAAAATTTTCAGTGGAAAAGTGGCTATTTTTTGGTAAATTGTTTGTATGTTCTATATTCAAAATGCATAAATATTAATGACAATTTTGGCTTTTTTATTCTTTATAATACATGTGCGCGCGATAAAATTCAAAAAATATTTTAAAAATTTGCAATAAATTGTTGACAAACATGAAAAGATTTGGTAAAATTCACTGTACTACAAATGAAACTTTGTAGCTGTTTTATTTTATGGCAAAGTCATAAAGTAAACCTTTTGAGTTTTGTTCTTAAAGTGTGTGGGCAAAACTTAAAAGAAGGCTAAAAGTAAAATCAGAAACTATTCCAAGCTGTTTTACAATTGGCAAGTGGAGTTTTTTTAGGGTTGATGAAAATTCCAAATCAAAATTTTTTAGGAGGATAAAATGCCAACAATCAATCAGTTGATAAAGCATGGTCGTAAAAGCAAAGTGAAGAAAACAAAATCTCCACTTCTTGATGGTTGTCCACAAAAGCGTGGTGTTTGTTTTGTTGTTACAACAACAACACCAAAGAAACCTAACTCAGCTCTTCGTAAGATTGCGAAAGTTAGATTAAGCAACGGACAAGAAAGCACTATGTATATTCCAGGAATTGGTCACAACCTTCAAGAACACTCAGTTGTTCTTGTTCGTGGCGGACGTGTTCCAGACCTTATCGGTGTGCGTTATCATGTTATTCGTGGTGTGCTTGACACAGCCGGAGTTGCAAAACGTAACCAAGGCCGCAGCAAATATGGCGCAAAGAAAGAAAAGAAAGCGTAAATAATTTAATAAAAATTTGGTTTGAAAAAACTTTAAAAAACAAAATCTTACAAGGAGGAAAATTACACTATGTCAAGAAGAAACGCAGCTCCAGTGCGCAAAGTGTTGCCAGATCCAAAATACAGCAGCGTTGTTGTAACAAAGCTTATTAATCAAGTTATGCTTGATGGAAAACGCGGAATTGCACAAGAAATTGTTTACAAAGCTCTTGAAACTTTGGAAAGCAAAACAGGATCTCCAGCAATGGAAGCATTGGACAAGGTTTTTGAAAATGTTATGCCACTAGTTGAAACAAAGCCAAGAAAAGTTGGTGGAGCAACTTACCAAGTTCCTGTTGAAGTTAGAGCAGCAAGAAAGCAAACTCTTGCAATTCGTTGGATTGTGTTGTTTGCTAAAAAGCGTTCAGAGCGTGGAATGGAAAATCGCCTTGCTGGCGAACTTTTGGATGCATTCAATGGCACTGGTGGAGCAGTTAAGAGAAAAGAAGAACTTCACCGTCAAGCAGAAGCAAACAAAGCATTTGCACACTTTAAGTACTAATAAAAACAAGGAGAAAGGAAAGATACAATGGCAAGAACATTTGCATTAGAAAAAATTAGAAACATTGGTATTATGGCCCACATCGATGCCGGTAA
>CAMVKM010000064.1 GCA_947168085.1 uncultured Clostridia bacterium
TAGATTATTCTTCTATGAATTTAACTGAACTTAAAGAAGCTGCAAAAGCAAAAGCTTATTACAACGGTGTTCTTAAAGGACTTAAGGACGAAAGCAAAAAGGTTTCAGTAATCAAGGCAGTTAAAGAATTGAGTGGTCTTGGACTTTCTGAATCAAAAGCACTTGTTGAAGGAGCTCCAAAAACAGTTAAAGAAAACGTTCCAACTGAAGAAGCAAAAGAAATTCAAAAGAAACTTGAAGAAGCTGGCGCTGACGTTGAACTTGCTTAATTGTTTTTTAGGCAAATTTCAAGTTGTCCAAAACCTGTGGAAATTTTTGGATAATCAAAAAAAGAGCAAAACTGTGAATTGCTCTTTTTTGTTTTTTAAAAAGTTTTTTATTTTATTGTAAATTTTTTTATTTTGTGTTATAATAAAGATATGAAATATATGATATTAAATTTTGAAAGTGAAAGACCAACGGTTGATGAAGCTTTGGCAAAGCTTGAAATTGAAATTGAACTTTGCAAAAAACAGGGCATAACTGTTTTGAAAGTTATTCATGGCTATGGTTCAAGTGGAAAAGGTGGGGCAATTAAAAAAGCTTTAAAAACATGGCTTGTTTTAAAAAAACGGCAAAAATTGTTTAAAGATTTTGTTAAAGGTGAAGAGTGGAACAGTTTAAGTGCAAAAGCTGAAGAAATCAAACGCATTTGTCCTGACATTATTGGAGATATTGAGCTTTATCATGCAAACGCTGGAATTACTCTTATAATAATTTAAAAAGAAAATAAAAAACACCATTTTTGGTGTTTTTTGTTTTATCAAAGAGTTCCAATATATGCAATGTAGTAGTCAATGATTGTTTGAAGTGTTGTTGCATCAACAGCTGCTTTTTGTGTTGGGGTTAATCCTTGATAGGCTGCTGATGTTGTGTCAAACATTGTTCCCTGAAGGCTTGGCAAAACATTGTTTGCACAAAGCTCTGTTAAAGGTCTGTTGTGAATATCTTTTAGTGTGGCATCAGTTAAGTGCATCAAAGGAATGTTTCCACCAGAGATGTCTTGTGTTCCGTCATTATAAACAAGATATGAAACAAGGCCAGTAGGTGCTCCAAACACTTCAGAAACTGTTAATTCATTAATTTTTGTTCCAATGTTTCCAATTGTTGCTCCGTTGTTTACAAGGGCAGTTAAAAGGGCAGGAGTTGAACTGTCAACACTAATAACGTCGCCAAGTTCAACATTTTGAACCTTGTTTTTAAGTGTTGTTGTAAAGTCGCCATTAAACATATCACCAACACTCATTGCAAGAATTGCCTGAGCAAGGCTTGAAGTTGGAGCACGAGTGATTGTTGCTTTTGTAACGCCACCAACTTGAATGTTGTTTCCAACAATGTTGTATGTTACACTATCAAGGTCAAAAGCATTACCAACAATGGTTGCAACAATTGTTGATGTGTCTGATGTTTCGTAAATGTTGCCATTAATAATGTAATATTTTGTTGTAACATCTGACACAGTTAAACTAAAGCTGTCATATTGTCCCAAAAGTTCTGCAAGAGTTTTTGTGCTTGATTTTAATGTGTTTGTGATTGCCTCTGGGTTATCTAAAAGGTTGCCAAGAGTAAGATTTCCAATAACACTCATAATTCCATCACTGCTGCCGGTGATAACCTTAAGTTCTTTGTTACGAACAGCATTTAAAATTGCATTGCTGTCATCTAAAATATCGCCAATTGTAAGTGAGGCAATATCACTAAAAAGTGGGCTGTCTGAACTAAATCCAAGCTCTGAAAGCTCAACATCTTTAATGGCATTTAAAAGGGCATTGTTGTCATCTAAAATGTCGCCAATTGAAAGTGTTGCAACATTTTCAAGAAGTGGGCTGCTGCTTGGGTCAATTCCAAGGTCTTGCAATGTAGTTGTTTTAATTTTGTCCATCATAATGTTTGGCTGATTCAAGATGTCATAAAGGCTAACATCTTTAAGGTTTGCCAAAAATCCCGTCATTTGTTCACCCAAAAGGTCACCAAGAGTAACTCCGTCAAGCGACAAAAGCATGTCATCATATTGACCATCAACAATGCTTTTTATTTGAACATTTCTAAGTCCAAACATCAAAAGTTTTATGGTTGAAGTGCGGGTTATATCACTTGCTTTATCACTTGTTGCATTTACAAGAATTTGATTGTTGCTGCTATCAATTCTGTATTCAACAGCATTTAATGTAAACAAATTTTCAACAATATTTGCTTGTGCAACAAAGTTTTCTAGGGTTGTGTCTTTAACAAAAAACAAAGTTGAGTTTAATGTAAATCTTCCATTTTTTACATCGCAAGCTTTTGCATAAATCACAATTTGGTTGTTTTGTTTGTCAATTTTACACAAAAAGTCATTTAAAACAAAGAAGCCATTTTCAATGTAAACAGGATTTGTTAAAGAGTGTTTTGTGCTGTCCAAAATTTCGGTTTCATCATCACTTACAAAGTAAACATTTGAATCAATGAAATTAAATTGTTTTGTTGTTGCATTAAAACTAACATTTTGGCTTGATGTTGTGTTAAAAACTTTGTTGCTGTAAATTGTGAAAGTGTTGCCAAAAAGTTCAAAGTGTTGGAAATTTCCTTGTTGAGAAACAGCTGTTGTGTTTTTTGTTGTAATAGTGTCATTTGTAATGAAAAATGTGTTGCCGTTTAATTTAAAGTTGTCATAAAACTCTACATCTTCAATTTTGATAATTTCTTTTGTTGTAAGCCCTTCAATATAGTTTAAAACATTTTTAAGTTTTTGGTTTTTAAAGGATTGTGTGTGCAAAAACAAAATGTTTTCAGGAAGTGTGATTGAATCGCCCACAAGGGTCAAAACTGCTCCAACTGTCAAAGTGTCCACAACATCACTTGCGCTAAGTGTTCCAATTTTAAGACTTAAAAGATCGTCAAATTCTTCTTGGTCTTGTGGAATAAAGTTAATTTCAAAAACTTCTTCAATTGCTCTTAAGCTTACGGCGTTTAATGTTTCTTTTATGTCAATAGTTTTAAGGTTACTATTTAAAAGTGTTGCAAATTCAGGATTGTCAGTTGGAATAAGTTCTTTTCCAATTGCTTGTTGAAGAAAAGCAACTGTCATTTCACTTCCACCAAAGTAATTTGGAAAAACGCTGTAAAGCATTTCATACACAGAAAGTTTTTTAAGTGCCTTTTTTGAGTTTTCAGGGAAGGAAAGCTGAGTTGTGCCACCATCATACAAAAGGGCAGTTCTTTGTGTGTTTATTGTGTATTCAACTGAGTTTAATGTAAATTTGTTGTTTGAAATGGTTGCAACTTCGATTTCATTTTTAAGCACCTTGTTGTTTGTAAGGTCAAGTTTGTATGTTTGTGAGCCAATGTCAAATTGTCGTAGTGACACATAAAACATTTCATCTTGAGTAAGTGGCAAGTTTACTGTTTCTGGGTCAAATTGTAAAATGTTTAAAAGTTCTTCAATTTCAATTTTTTTGTAAAGCTCTGGCAACAATTTTTCAATAATTTTTTGTATGTTTCCTTGCTTTAAAAATTCTTTAAGTTTAAGGTCACCAACAGATGTTGTTTGTCCGCTGTTTACGCTGTCAACTTTAATTTCAATGTTGTAAAAATCTTCAATTTCAATGCCCAAATTGTCTTCAACAATTTTTTCAATGTCAAATCCAAGTTTTTCTTTGGCTTCTTTGACGCTAACTTCGGTGTAACCATCTTTGTAACTGATTGCAAGTTGCATAAGTTCATTCATGGTTTTGTTTTTTGTGTCACCCAAAATGCTTAAGTCAACGCCAATCATTTTTCCAGCATCAGAGATGGTGTAACAATAGTAAAAGTAAGATGCTGCAATTCCACCACAAAAAACAAACAAGAAAAGGGAAGCAAAAATACCCATAAAAAATGCAAACACTCCGCCACGGCGCTTGTATTTTATGATACGACCTTTGCTGTCGGTTTTTGGATAAACTCCAGCTGGTGGAGTGTCAAACATTTCAAGTTGTTCTTGTTTTTGCTTTTCAAGCATTTCTTTTGTTATTGTTTGGTTTGTGTTTTCTGGTGAAATGTTGTTTTCAGCATTTTTTTCTTCTTTTTTATTTTTCATAATTCCCCCTAAAAATTAATCTTTTAGAATTTAGTCTTGTGATTTCATTAAAACAAAAAATGTGCAATCAATCTTTGGTGCAAAGTGGATGTTTCCTTTAAATTTTCCAACTGTTTTAATTGTTTCAATTTGAATGCTTTTTTTGTCTATTTCAAATCCAAGTTCTTTAAACTTTTCACAAATTTCCTTGTTTGTAAGAGCTCCAAAAAGTTTGCCATTTTCTCCAATTTTTGCAGAAAATTCCAAAGTTATGTTTTCAATTTTTGCTTTTGTTTGCCTAAAACCTTCAAGTTCTTGCTCTTTGTGAAATTCTTTTGCTTTGTTTGCTTGGTTTAAAACATTTTTGTTTACACTGTTTGCAACTTGTGCCAGTTTTTGCTTAAGTAAAAAATTTCTTGCATATCCGTCACTAACTTCAACCATTTCACCCTTTTTTCCTGTGCCTTTAACATCGGCGAGTAATATAACTTGCATAATAACCTCCAATATGTTTATATTTTACAAAATTTTATGCATAATGTCAAATGTTATGAGCAAAATAGTAAAAAACAGGGGGTGAAAAATTTTGGACATAAGATGCAGACGAACAGTTTGTGAATTTAACAAAGGGCACACATGTTTTGCTTGCTTGGTTGATATTTCAAAAAATGCCATTTGCAAATCTTTTGAAAAAGAAAAAA
>CAMVKM010000065.1 GCA_947168085.1 uncultured Clostridia bacterium
TTGAAGCACTGTCAATTCTTTTACATCCATGTGATTCAAAAAAACTAAACCACCTTTCCTTCATTTCACTATCTGTAATCATAACTTAACTCCCAAAAATTTTAATATTAAATAATTTTAGCTCATGTTTAAGCTAAAGTCAAGTGGATTGTAAAATTATTTTGCATATAAAACAAAAATTAAAGCAAACTAGGTTAAAAGGAGTTTTTATGCTAAAAAAAGACTTAAAGGAAAACGTAAAAACCTTAAAAAAACTTTTTCACAATTCGCAAGACCTTGTTGTTAGAGAATTTGTTTCTTTTGGAAAAACAAAATCTGCAATTGTTTATATTGATGGCAGTGTTGACAAACAATTTTTGATTTCAGGAGTTTTAACACCACTACAAAAATCAAAACTCCAAAAAGATTTTGATGTTGCTGATTTTGCAATGAAAAAAGTTTTGGCATTTTCACAAGTTGTTACTGAAAACAAATTGGATGAGATTGTTACAAGCATAAACAATGGTCAATGTGTTGTTTTGTTCGATGGAAGCGATGTTTGTTGCTGTGTTGACAGCGCAAAATGGCCAGTGCGCGCTGTTGCAGAGCCCCCAACAAGTGCCGTGATAAATGGCCCACGAGAAGGTTTTGTTGAAGACATTGTTACAAATGTTTCACTTCTTAGAAAACGTCTAAAAACTCCAAATTTGATTTTTGAAAAACTTGAAATTGGAAGATACACAAAAACACAAGTTAAAATTTGTTATATTAATGGAATTGTTGATGAAAAAATTGTGAAAATGATAAAAGACAAATTGATGGCAATTGATATTGATGGTATTGTGGATTCAAATTATCTTTCAGCTTTTTTAGAAGACAGAAAACACTCCGTTTTTCGCCAGGTTGGAAGTGCTGAAAAACCAGACATTATTTCAGCAAAACTTTTAGAAGGCCGTGTTGCAATCATTTGTGATGGCTCGCCCATTGTTTTAACTCTTCCATATCTTTTAATTGAAGATTTTCAAAGCAGCAATGATTACTACACCACATCAGTAAATGCATCATTTTTAAGATGTCTTAGAATGTTTGGTGCAATTGTTGCAATTCTTCTTCCTGGTCTTTATGTTTCAATGATGCTTTACCACTACAAACTTATTCCCATAAAACTTTTAATAAGCATTGCAAACAGCATTCAAGGAATTCCACTTTCTCCGTTTTTGGAAGTTCTTTTTATCATTTTTTTGTTTGAAATACTTTATGAAGCAAGTTTAAGAATGCCACGATATTTGGGTCTTGCTTTAAGTGTTGTAGGGGCTCTTATTTTAGGAGACACCGCTGTAAAAGCTGGTCTTATTAGCCCACCAGCAGTTTTGATTGTTGCAATTACTGGTGTTATGAGTTACACAGTTCCAAATCAAAATGTTCAAATTTCATTTTTAAGGCTTGTTTTCACCATTTTGGGCGGTGTTTTGGGTTTTTATGGCATTATTATTGGAGCACTGTTTTTGGTGGGCTATCTTGCAAGCATCGAAAATTACACAGCCCCTTATTTTGCTCCAATTGCACCATACATCAAACAAGACAAAAAAGATTCATTTTTCAAACAGCCCGTAACAGCCCAATTAACAAGGCCAAAGAGTTTTTCAAACAAAAATTCAAGGAGACTTAAAAAATGAAAGAAATTACATCAAGTCAATTTTATATTATTGCTGTTTTTGTAACAATTTCGGGCAAATTTTTAACTCTTCAACCCATTGTTTTTGAAGAAGCTGGCAAAGATGCTTTTTGGAGCATCTTGTTTGGCGTTGTGATTGATTTTTTGATTTTAACTTGTGTTTTCTTTTTACTAAAACAAAATCAAGACAAATCATTTTTTGAGCTTTTAAAATCATGGTTTGGCAACATTTTTTCAAAAATTGTTTTGGCAATTTTTGCTGTGTTTTTGCTTTTTAAACTTTTGTTTTTGTCTGAAGAAACTTTTTCTTTTTTTATGAGATTTTTGTATGACGATTTATCGCTTGTAATCTACATTATTCCACTTGTTTTTGTAACAAGTTATTTTGCCATAAAAGGCATTAAAACCATTGCAAGAACAATGGAAGTTTTTGCATTAATTATTTTGATTGGAATTGTGGTTTGCTCAGTTACCGCAACAACAAACTTTTCTTTGGATTACTTGACTCCACTTTTTGAAGATGGAATAATGCCAACACTAAAAGGGCTTGTTCCACAAATGTTTTATGGTGGAAATGCATTAATTTTGTTGTTTTTTATGGGAAAAATTGATTTTAATGCAAAACATTTCAACACAAAGTTTTTTGCTATTACTGGAATTATGAATATTTTAGTGATATTCTTTAGTCTTGTGTTTTTTATGGCCTATGAAAACAGTGCAAAATATGTTGAATTTAGCCTTGCCTATCTTCCACAATTTAATCCATTTGTTTCTGATATTGGAAGGTTTAATTGGCTTTCAGTTGCTGTCAGCACAATTGCAATGCTTTTGTCAAGTAGCACGATTTTTTACTGCCTAGCTTTAATTTTAAGATGGATTTTTAATTTAAAACGCTCGCTTTTGCCCGTTTGCATTTGGCATGTGGTGATAATTGGTCTTGCGTTTTTAAGTGAATTTAGCATACTAGTTATGGAACAAAAGGTGCTTGGCTATTGGAAATATATTACTGGCGGAATTGGTTTAATGTTTTTACTTCTTTGCATTTTGTTTTTAATTTTTGGAGGTAAAAAATGGACAAAAGTTTAAAATATCGTCTTGTTGTGTGGGCCGTTGCACTGTTTTTGGCTTTTTTACTGCCTAGTGGAATAAATTCTTCAAGCCAAATCCAAAAAACATCTATTGCCACAGCCATTGGGCTAGACAAATCAGAAAATGAGCTTGAAGTTTCAGTTCAAGTGGTTGTGCCACAACCTGGTTCCAATTACTCACCAAAATATGTTATAGCAACAGCAAAAGGCAAGAATCTTCCTGAAGCCATTGAAAACATTGAACTAAAACTTGGTCAAGAAATTGGTCTAGCTCACTGCTTTGTTATTGTTTTGGGCGACAAAGTTTGTGAAGATAACCTTGCCAGCACATTAGACTATCTGATGCGAAGCAACATTATGGGAAACAACTCTGCCCTTTTGCACACAGACGGAAAAGCAAAAGAACTTTTGGAGCAAAGTTCAAAACTAAGTGAATCAGATGTAAACAACCTTCAGCATATCGCAAAATACAATCAAGAACATTACTCTAGTTCAAACACCGACCTTGTGTCATTTTTTAACGCCTATGCTTCAAATTGCCCTTTTTGTGTTGTCGGCAGTTTAAATGTTGACGACAGCAATTCATCGCAAAGTCAAGAACAAGGTCAGTCACAACAAAATCAAGGACAAGAACAAAACAAAGGTGGCAGTGACCAAAAAGTTTTAAAAAATGAAGGTGAAGCAATTGTTTTTAAAAATGGTAAAAAACTAACAAAACTAAAAAAAGAAGATTTAAACAACTTTGGCTGGCTAGACAGTAAAGCCCAAAAAGGATTTTTGATTTTAGAGCATGTTTCAAATGACTTGTTTGATGATGCAACAATTACTCTTCATATCAAAAACAAAAGCGTTAACTTTTCAGCAAGCCTGGAAAACAACATTCCTGTTTTAACTGCAAACATCTTTTTTGAAGCTTTTGTGGAAAGCATTGAAGATGGCAAAAAAGAAATTACTGGAGCACACCAAAATTTGTGCACTCAAGATTTTCAAGAGCAAATTGATAAAAAAATTAAAGAACAAATAAGTGACGCAATAAAACTTTCAAAAGAAAAAAATTTTGATATAATTGGTGTTTTTAATGTTTTTAACACAAAAAATCACAAAAAATGGAAAGAATTTTTACAAAATCTTGCAAATCCTGAAGATTACATGCAAGAAATTGAAGTAATTTCAAATATATCAATGCACCATAAACTTTAATAAAAACAAAAAATAACAAGCGTTATATTACACTTGTTATTTTTTATATTTGCTTTTTATTAAAAGTTTTCAAGAACTTCTCCAACAAAAATGTAGTGACCTTCTTTTGCGTTTTGATAACATTTTTGTTTAATTTCTTCTGGAATAGAATTCAACTCCAGTTCACCAGAAAACAATTTTTTGCAAACAAAAACTTCTTTTGCTTCTTCAAATGTTATTCCATTTTTTAAAAATTTTGGAGACAAACCTGATTGTTTCACCTTGTCTACATCTCGTCCTGAAACCGTCCCCAAAAATGATAGAACATCTTTTTTGGTGTTATCAAAAAATGAAACTGTGAATGTGTCACTTTTTTCCAAAAACTTAAAAGTGTGCCTACTTTTTTTCACAAACACAGCAACAACTGGTTTAAACCACAATGTGCCCATCATTCCCCAAGAAATTGTCATGGTGTTAAAATTTTCTTTTGTTCCAGCTGTAAGAAGCGCCCAATCTTTGTCAAAACGCTCAAATGGATTTATCTTTTCGTTTTTCATAATTTCCCCCCTTAATAATTTGTTTATATAATATATGTTTCAAAAAGTCAACTATTTAAACAAAAAAGAGATTTTTTAATCTCTTTTTTTTAATTCCCACCAACGCTAACTGTTGCATTTTCTATGTTATATGGGAGTA
>CAMVKM010000066.1 GCA_947168085.1 uncultured Clostridia bacterium
GCGCAACAACAACCAGCAGGTCCATAAATCTTTTTGATTCACTTGTTGCAAATGCTACAGCAAAAACAGTTTATGTAATAGCAATTGGAGGTGGAAATTACAACAACAGTGCAGCAGCAAGTGTTAATGTGACGCTAAGAACAGTTACATTAACAGCGGGAACAGGTGGAAGCATAAATGCAACCAGCAGAATTGTAATTAACAACTCGGCAGTGTCTGTTTCATCAAATGTAATTCAGTTTGCAGGAAAGCAGGGAGTTACGCCAACGGCAAGCGCAGGTTTTACTTTTTCTGGTTGGAGCGTTTCAAGTGGAAACATTACAGCAAACACCACGATTACAGCAAATTTTGCGGCAAAACCATTAACTATGTCTAATACAAGCATCACAACAACATTTTCAACTAGTGCACAAACAGCAAACATAAATGCTGCAAGCAACGGAACAGGGAACTACAGTTATGCCATTACTGCGGGAAACACAGGAAGTTATTTTAGCATATCTGGAACAACACTTACAATTAAAGCTTCAACGCCAGCTTTAAGCTCTTACTCACTAACAGTTAGAGCAACAGATGGCACAAGTGGAGCAACAAAAGATGCCGCAGTAACAGTTACCATAAACAGAGCAAAAGTTACAACTGAGCCAAGTGTTACGGCAGATTTAACATTTAACACATTAACACAAAGCCCAACCATTAGTTTTGATACCTCAAAGTGCCGAACAACAGATGAAAGCATTACAAGTGCTGTGCATGCAGGAACATACACAATAACAATAGAAATCATAGACAAAACAAACTATGAATTTAATGATGGAACACAAAGCAAACAATTTAGTTGGACAATCAAGCAGTTTAACCTTGGCGATGCAACAATTGGGCTTAGTTAAAACAAAAAAGACCAAAAATGGTCTTTTTTTTGTTATTAATCTACACGAACAGGATTACTTTCTTTTACAACTTTTGCTTTTCCGTCTTCAGGAACAAGTTTTGCTGAAGCCATTACAGATGTTGTTGGGTTTGAATTTACGTTGTTTGTGTTTGAAAAAGTTGTTTTGTTAGTTAAATTTACATTACTATTTTGATTATTTGCATAGTTAGTTTGGTTAGTTGTTTGTAAGTTTGCTTCCATATTTTGTGAATTAGTATTTAAATTTTTGTTGTTTTCACTTAAAATTGAATTAATTGCAACAACAGCTTCATCAGCACATTCCAAAAGAACCATTCTTGACGCAAGGGTTGATTTTATATCAAGATTGCAAGCATCAATGGCTTTTGATTCAACATCTGTTCCGCTTTTTAAAACTGAGAGTTTGTTTAAACCGCTTAAAAGCGCATTGTTTCCATATTCAAGTTTGTTTGTTATGTTTTTAAGAGTAAAAGTGTAGGCTTGAAGTGCACGATTTGAAGCTTGCTGTAAATTTGTTGGATTAAAGCCGTTTAAAGTGTTTTTTAAAGTTTGAATATCATTTTTAAGTGTTGTTCCAGTGCTTTGAAGGGAAGTTTGGTAGGTGTTAATGTTCACAGTTTTTGTGCTAGGTAAACTGTTTAGGCTATTGTTTGTGTTAGAGTTTGAAAGCACACTTGTTTTTGTGTTGTTTTGATTGTTTGTTGTAGTAGTGTTTGTGTTAGTTAGTTTCATGGTTTGATTGTTTTTGTAGGTGTTTGCGGTGTTGCTTGCAACATTTGAATTATAATTTGTTCTATTTACATTTGATATATTGTTAGTAGAGTAGGTAGGAACATAGCCACTTTGGTTTGTTTGGCTGTTGTTAAGGCTTGTGTTTGTTGAATTTGTGTAATTATTTGAATTCTGCTGTGTTTGAAAACTTAAATTTTTATTTTGCGCATAGTTAGGATTGTTTATTTGACTATTTTGACCTGCGTAATTTTGATTTGAAGATTCTAAACTTTGTGTGGTTAAGTTATTTGACTTATTAAAACCAACAAAAGGTGTTGTTGATTTTAAGCTGTAATTTTGCGAAGAATTCATGCTGGAATTATCTTGTCTAAAACCACTTGCATTTGGATAATTTGTGTTGTTTGGTGTAAAGTAAGAACCAAACATGTTGCTGTCACGATAATTTACTCCATAATTTCCATTGTTGTAGAAAAGGGAATAATCATCATTTAAAAGCATGTTTTGTGGGTTTTCAAGGTCATAATTTACATTGGCAAAGTTTTCAAGTCTATCGAGAGTGTAGTTTAGGTCTGATTGAATGTTTCTGCTTTGTGTTGGAATACTGCTTGCACCAAAAGCTAAAGCACAAGCAAAAGTTAATGATAAAACTGCTACTTTTTTCTTCATAAAAATCTCCTTTTTTAGTAACTGGCATTAGTATGTGTTGGATTTTAAAAATTATTTATTGTTTTTGTATTTTTTTTAAAAAATATGAAAATATTTAACTAGGAGATAAAAATGAACATAAAAGAAAGAGATAAAAAGTATAACGATTATTTGGAAGCAAAAATCCCAAAAACAAAGCCTTGGCCAACGCTTTTTCATGCGTTTTGGATTGGTGGACTAATTTGTTTAATTGGTGAAATTTTTAAAGATTTGTTTTTGTTAATTCCAAATATGACAGAAGAAAATGCTGGAATTTTTGAAAGTGTTTCTATTATTGTTTTAGCATCTATTTTGACTGGTTTTGGATTGTATGACAAAATTGGGGCTTATGCTGGCGCTGGAAGTATTGTGCCAATCAGTGGATTTTCAAATTCTATAACAAGTCCTGCAATCGAATTTAAAAGAGAAGGTTTGATTTTTGGACTTTGTGCCAAAATGTTTATTATTGCTGGTCCGGTTATTGTAAGTGGTTTGGTTGCAAGCATTGTTGTTGGCTTAATTTATTTTGTGTTTTAGGAGTTTTTATGAAAAAAATAGGCAAACAAACAATAGAATTTGAACATTCTGTTAACATTTTGGGTAGTTTTTCGATTGTTGGTCCAAAAGAAGGTAAGGGAAATTTTTCAGAATATTTTGACAAAATTTTAGATGATGATTTGTTTGGACAAAAAAGCTACGAAAAAGCTGAGCGAAAAATGTTTTTAACAGCTGTTTTAGGTGCTTTGAAATCTTGTAATCTTAAAACTTCGGACATAGATGTTTTGCTTGGTGGAGATTTGATGAATCAAATTATTAGTTCTAATTTTACAGCAAGAGAGTTACAATCGCCATTTTTAGGAATTTTTGGGGCTTGCAGCACAATGGTTGAAAGTTTGATTGTTGGGGCTAGTTTGATTGACGGAAATTGTTTTAAAAATGTTGCATGTTTTACTGGAAGTCATTTTTCTACTGCAGAAAAACAATTTCGTTATCCACTTGAACTTGGAACACAACGTCCGCCAACATCACAATGGACAGTTACTGGTGCTGGTTGCACAATTTTGTCATCAGTAAACAGTGATATAAAAATAAAGCAAGCAACAATTGGGAAAGTTGTTGATTGGAACGTATCTGACTTAAACAATATGGGTGGAGCAATGGCCCCAGCGGCATTAGAAACACTTTACACTTTTTTTGAAGACACAAAAACCACTCCTAATGACTATGATCTTATTTTAACTGGTGACTTAGGAAAACTTGGCAGTGAAATTTTGCGTGATTTAATGGAATTTAGGGGGTATAAACTTGGAACAAACTATGGTGATTGCGGACAAATGATTTTTAACAAAAATCAAAAGGTGTTTCAAGGTGGCAGTGGTTGTGGTTGTGTTGCAAGTGTGTTAAATTCATATGTTATAAAAAGATTAAAACAAAAAAAGGCAAAAAATGCTGTTATTGTTGCAACTGGGGCACTTATGAGCACACTGTCAAGTCAGCAAGGAGACAGCATTCCTTGCATTGCACAACTTGTGCTTTTGGAGACAAAAAATGTTTGATGTGTTAATGTATTTAAAAGTGTTTGCAATTGGTGGCTTGGTTTGTATGATTGGACAAGTGCTTGTTATTACAACAAAAATGACAAGTGCCAGAATTTTGGTTACATTTTTGCTTTTAGGGGTGTTTTTGGAGGCTGTTGGCGCTTTTGAGCCAATGAAACAGTTTGCTGGAAGTGGTGTCACAATTCCAATTATGGGGTTTGGCTACAGTCTTGCAAAAGGAGCTATTGAGGGAGCAAATTCAAGTGGGATTTTGGGCGTTTTAACTGGTGGATTAACAGCAACAGCAGCAGGGATAACTGTTGCAGTGGTTGTTGCTTTTGTTGTAGCACTTATTTTTAATAGTAAAACAAAAAAGTAACACAAATTGACAATATTATCTTTTTTTTGCATATATTAAATTATGAAAAAAAGGTTTTTGAAATTTAGATCAAAACTCAAATTAAAACACAGAATAATAATTTTGTTTTGTGTGATTATTTTGTTCTTGTGTGGCTTATTTTTGTATTTTAGGCAATGTGTAACGCCAATGTTGGTTTCAACAAGTGAAGCTGAAGTAAAATCCATGACATCAAGGGCAGTTAAC
>CAMVKM010000067.1 GCA_947168085.1 uncultured Clostridia bacterium
ATGTTTTTGTGGTGAGCCTAAAGCCAGAGTATCAAAACAACTACATTTTTGCAAACGGGCAAAATTTTGTGATAATTTCGTGGACAATTTTGCCATATAATTTGGAAAATGCAACAATTGTTGTTGGTGGAAGTTAAAACAAAAACACTCTTTTTTAAAGAGTGTTTTTTTAGCGTTAAGTTTTAAGCAAAAGTTCCAAAATTTCAACAGCATTGCTGGCTGCGCCTTTTCGAATGTTGTCTGCACAAACAAACATATGAACAATTTTTTTGTTAAATGGATTAATTCTAATTCGTCCAACAAAAACATTGTCTTTTCCTTCGGCAAGTTTTGGGGTTGGGTAGACATTTTGTTGTGGATTATCTAAAACAACAATGCTAGGAAAATTGTTTAAAGCATCAACAAGTTTTTTAATGTCTATGCTTTCTTTTGTTTTTGCAAAAATGTCTATGCAATGCGAAAACTTTGTTGGAACTCTAACACAAGTTGCGCTGGCTTTAAGGTTTGGTAAATTTAAAATTTTTCGGCTTTCGTTTATCATTTTCATTTCTTCCTTTGTAAAGCCGTTTTCCAAAAATTTGTCTATGTGTGGAATCACATTTTCAAAAATTGGGTGCGGATAAAATTTTGATTGCAGTCCTTGTTTGTTTCGATCTAAATCTTCCAAACCTTTTTGACCACTTCCACTAACAGCTTGAAAAGTTGTGTAGTGAACCTTTTTAAGTTTAAACAAATTATCCAAAACTTTTAATGGTGCCATGCAAGCAATGGTTGAGCAGTTTGGGTTTGCAATAATTTTGCTTTGGCAAAACACTTTTTGTGGGTTTACTTGTGGAACAACAAGTGGAACGTTTTTTTTCATTCGAAAAGCGCTGCTGTTGTCTATGACTGTTGCACCCATTTTTGCAAAAATTTTTGCAAATTCAAGTGAAGTTTCGCTTCCGGCAGAAAACAGTGCAAAATCAATTTTTTTGTTTTTCAAGTTTTCCTTTGAAAGCCTTATTACTTTAAAAGTTTTGTTTTTAAAAACAATTTGTTTTCCAGCACTTTTTTTTGATGCAAACAAAAACAAATTTTTTATTGAAATGTTTTTTTCTTCCAAAACTTTTAAAAACATTCTTCCAACAACACCGGTTGCGCCAACAATTGCAAGATTAATTTTTTTCATTGATCACCCCAAAATGTTGAGCTAAAATTTGCATGGTTTTTTGCCTTAAGCTTTGTTTTAAAAGCATTGAAATTTTTGTTTCACTGACATCAACAGCTTGAAGAAAAATGTTGTTTTCAAAAAGTTTTTTGAGCATGTTTTTTGAAATTTGTGGGTGAGAAGAAAACCCAAAACCAACAACTGAAATCATGCAAAAATTTTCATAAACTTTTAAATTTAATATTTTGAAAGTGTTTTTTAATGTTTTTTCAACTTTTTTTGCATCATTTTTTGCAATTGCAAAACAAATTTTGTTGTTTAAAAATTGAAATCCCAAAACATTTTGATTTTCTTTTTCAAGTGATTCAAAAATTTTGTCTAGGTTTTTTAAATTTTTTATTTCAAAAAAACTTAAATCTTCTTTTTCACAAATTGCCAAAACTTTTGGCTCTTCAAAATTTTTTTGCATAGAAACAAAACTTCCTTTTGATTTGTCTTCTTCCAAGCTTTTTCCAAGAAAAATTGGCACATTAAATTTTTTTGCAATTTCCAAACATCTTGTGTCTAAAACTTTTGCTCCCAAACTTGCAATTTCAAGCGTGGAATCAATGTCCACATGTTTTAGTGGTTTTACGTTTTTAACGGTTTTTGGATTTGCCATAAAAATTGAATTTACATCAGTAAAAATGTTGCAAGGGCATTTGAGTTTTGCGGCTAGCAGGGCGGCGGTTGTGTCTGAACCGCCACGCCCTAGGGTGGTTAGGTTTTTGTGGCAGTCCATTCCTTGAAAACCAGCAACAATCACAACATCAAATTTTGTTAAAAGTTTTTTAATTTTGGTTATATTAACTTCTTTTACAAAAGCTTTTCCAAAATTGCTTGTTGTTTTTATGCCAGCTTGAAAGCCACAAAGTGAAATTGCTTTAACTTTAATCTCGTTTAATGCAATTGCTAGAAGTGAAATTGAAACCATTTCGCCAGTGCAAAGCAAAATGTCTTGTTCACGTTTTTGTGGTGTAGATGAAAGTTTTTGAGCAACAGACAAAAGTTTGTTTGTTGTTTTTCCCATGGCACTTAAAACCACCACAATTTTGTTTTTGCTTTGAACACTTTTTTTTAAATGCTGTGCAATTTTTTTTATTTTGCTTAAGGTGGCAACGCTTGAACCACCATATTTTTCTACTGTTAGCATTTGTGCTCCTCTAACCAAGTTTTTTAAAAAACTGCTAATTAGAGTTTTTTGGGGAAAAGTTTCCCCACAATCACTTTATGAAACATTTTAAAAATTTGATAACAAATTATTGCAAGAATTTTTATAAAATGTTTTCAAAAACATAAAATGCAAAAATTTTTTTATGTTTTTCGATTATTTTTTGAATTTTTAATGTTATTTTTTAAAAAAATAAATTTTTAAAACAAAAAAAAGACTTAAAAAAGTCTTTTTTAGTATTGAATTCCCCAAACAACCATGTGTTTTGCTTTTTTGCCACAGCAAACGCATGTGTCTGCAATGTGTTCTTCACAAAATGGAATGCACCTTGATTTTGTTCCGTTAATTTTTTTAATTTCTTCTTCGCAAGCTTTGTCTCCACACCACATGGCTTTAATAAATCCTGGGTGTTTTTCAATAATGTCTTTAATGTCTTGCATTGATTTTGCAACATAAGTTTTTTCATCACGGCGTTTTTTGGCTCGGTTAAACATGTCTTGTTGAATTTGCTCCAAAAGGTTTTTGCAAAGGTTTGCAACATTTTCGTTTAAAGACACTTGTTGTTTTTCAAAGTTGTCTCGTCTTGCAAGAGTAATTTGGTTGTTTTCCAAATCTCTTGGGCCAACTTCCAAACGAAGAGGAATTCCTTTCATTTCATTTTCAGCAAACTTAAAGCCAGCAGATTGGTTTGAATTATCAACTTTTGCACAAATTCCTGTTTCTTTTAAATCATTTTCAAGTTTTTGGCAAACGCTTAAAACTTCTGGTGCGTCCTTAATTGGAATAATCACAACTTGAATTGGCGCAACTTTTGGTGGAAGAACAAGTCCATTATCATCTCCATGAACCATGATAAGTGCTGCCATAGAGCGGGTTGTAATTCCCCAAGATGTTTGGTAAACATATTCAAGTTTGTTGTCACGATTCAAAAATTTAATGTCAAAAGGTTTTGAAAAGTTTTGGCCAAAATAGTGGCTTGTTGCGCTTTGAAGAGTAACACCATTATACATCAAAGCTTCACAAGTAAATGTTTTTTCGGCACCAGCAAATTTTTCTTTTTCAGTTTTTTGCCCCACAAGCACAGGAATTGCCAAATAGTTTTCAAAAAAGTCTTGATAAACTTTAAGCATTTGCATTGTTTCTTTTTCAGCTTCTTCAGCGCTTGCGTGAATTGTGTGTCCTTCTTGCCACAAAAATTCACGAGATCTAAGAAGTGGTCTTGTTTCCTTTTCCCATCTAACAACACTGCACCATTGATTGTAAAGTTTTGGAAGGTCACGATAGCTTTTCACAATTTTTGAGTAGTATTCACAAAAAAGTGTTTCACTTGTTGGGCGAATGCAAAGTTTTTGCTCAAGTTTTTGTTCGCCGCCATAAGTAACCCAAGCAACTTCTGGGGCAAAACCTTCAACATGGTCTTTTTCTTTTGTTAACAAATTTTCTGGAATAAGCATTGGCATATAAACATTTTGGTGGCCAAGTTCTTTAAATTTTGTGTCTAAAATGTTTTGAAATTTTTCCCATAATGCATAACCATTTGGCGCAAGAATTGTAAATCCTTTAACACTAGAGTAGTCTATAATGTTTGCTTTTTGCACAATGTTTGTGTACCAATCAGCAAAATTTTCATCACGAGATGTGATTTCTTTGTTTTTAATCATAATATCTTTGTCCTTTTAATTTTTTGTGTTTTTTTGTTAAAAAATTAAAATGTGGGGACAAGGTTAAAGTATCTGTTCATTTTTCCTTCCTTTTAGTGGTTTTAATTATATCATTTTGTTATTTTGTTTGTCAAGCATTAAAAAAAAAGTTAAAAAATTTTGTTTTTTGAACCCAAAAACCAAACAAAACAAGGCTTTTTGGCTCATTTTTTGATTTTGCTTAAAATTTTTGTTGTTTTTTTGGACTTTTCGTTTAAAATCGTTTGATTTTTTTAAAAAATTGTGTATACTATAAACATAAACAACATGTAGATACTTGCCTTTGCAATGGTCCAAACAAGTGTTATTGCATTTGTTGTGTTATCGTCA
>CAMVKM010000068.1 GCA_947168085.1 uncultured Clostridia bacterium
GGGCGTTGGCAGAGCCAACAGATTGTTTAACATTATGCAAGACAAAAAAAAGACCTATGTTGCCGAGTTTTCGTTTGGTTATGAAACAGAAACTTTGGACAGTGAAAGTGATGTTGTTTTAAAAACATCATCAAAAATTCCAAATGAAAATGAAATTCAATTAGCATTAAAATCAATGTTAGGGAAACAAAATCAAGTTGCACCAATTTTTTCAGCAAAAGATGTTGATGGAAAAAGATCTTATCATCTTGCAAGGCAAGGAAAAGGTGTTGACATAAAGCCACATGAAATAGAAATTTTTGAGTTTAAACTATTAGGCAAAAAAAATGACAAAACTTTTGAATTTGAAATTGAATGTAGCAGTGGAACCTACATTCGCAGCATTTGCAGAGATTTGGCATACAAATTGGGCACAGTTGCAACCATGACAGCCTTAAAAAGAACAAAATGTGGACCATTTGAGCTTTTTGAAGCAAAAACTGTTGAAGACATTTGTTTAGAAGATTTAAAAAGCAATGATTTTGCTTTAACACATTTAAAAACTTTAAATGTAAGTTTAAACAAAGTTTAAAAAATTAAAAATGGCATAAAACAGCAGTGTGATGATCAAAATGGAATTTACAAGATTTATGATGATAAAATTTTGATTGGAATTGCAAAAGTTGAAGATGGAATGGTTAGCATTCCAACTTGGCTTGTGTAGGGAGGAAAATATGGTAAGATTTGGACCATCAGGAAACGGAGATCTTTTTTATGAACAAGGGTTTAAGGACAGTGAACAAGCCCCAAAATGGCTACAGTCTTTGGGGCTTAGTGCTTATGAGTATAGTTTTACTCTTGGCAGATTTATAACTCCACAAAAAGCGGAAAAAATGCGTTTGGAAGCACAGAAACACAACATAAAAATAAGTGTTCATGCGCCATACTACATAAATTTTTGTAATCTAAGTGAACAATCACAAGAAAATAATGTAAAATATGTTTTAAACAGTCTTCGTGGTGTTAGAGCCATGGGTGGCGACAGTTGTGTTGTTCATGTTGGCTCAACTATGAAACTTCCAAGAGAGGAAGCTTTTACAAATCTTGAAAAAAGTTTTAAAGATTTTCTTGAAGTTTATCATGACCAAAAACTTGATGGCACTCACATAAATCCAGAAACGATGGGGAAATTTTCAAATATTGGAACAGTAGATGAAATTTTGGAAATTTGCAATTGGGACAAAAATATTGTGCCATGTTTTGATTTTGGCCATATAAATTGTCTTACTAAAGGGGCACTAAAGACAAAAGAAGATTTTGTTAAGATTTTTGAAAAGGGCATAGACAAAATTGGCTTTGATAAAATAAACAATTGCCACATTCATTTTTCAAAAATCAAATATGGAGAAAAAGGTGAGATTGCACATTTAACTTTTGAAGATGATGTGTTTGGCCCAAACTATGAACCATTTTTAGAGAGCATTTTTGATTTAAAACTTAATCCAACAATAATCAGTGAGTCAAAAGGCACACAACCACAAGATGCAAAAACAATGGCAGATTATTTTAAATCTTTAAAATAGTTTCATATAATTTTGTTGTGAAAAAAGAACTCTTCACTTAGAGTTCTTTTTTGTGTTTAATTAGAAAATAAATTTTTCGCCTTCATAAATTTTTTGTGCAATTGTTTTTTCATATGCTTCTTTTGTTTTTGCGTATTCCTTAATTACTGGCATTATTTTATTTATTATATTTTCGGATTTTTTAGCAAATTTTTCAACGCCTTTTTTTGTTATTATACGTGTGTCAAAAAGTATGTCATTTTCATTTTGAATTAAATAACTTTGCATTTTTGCACGGCTGTTTGTGTTTCCTTTTATTGTAAAATATTTGTATGTACTGCTTTGAACAAGGTTTGATAACTCTTTAAAAGAGTAGGTTAAACTAGATTGTGTATAATCATTTTGTTTTGAACACTCAAATTTAATATTATTTTTGCTGTAATCCGTTGCAAGTTTGTTAAAATCGCTGTAATTGTCGTTAAATTGATATACCTTTTGTGTTAAAATATCTTGATATAAGCCTGATGCTGTGTTGTATTGCACTGGAACAAATTTTAATTGTCCGTTACTACTTTTGAGTTCAACAAATATAATATTAAAAACATTATACAAAACATCTTGATTTTCAAGTTTTTGTAATTTTTCATATTCTGAAAGTTTTGATTTCTTAATGTTGTTGTTCATTTCAAATTCTCCTTTGGTTTTGTTATATTATCATTATATCATGGTATGAAATTTTTGTCAATATCAAGGTTTTTATAAATTGTTCTAAAAATTTTACTCAATAAGTCAAGAGGCACACAGCCACAAGATGCTTTAACCATGGCAAAATATTATGAATCTTTAAAAAAGTAAATATTGACAAAACAAAGGTCTTATGCTAAAATTTAGCATAAGATTTTTTATTTTAAGGAATTTTTATGGAAAACAAAAACAACCTCACAACCATTTATCAATTAAGAAAACTAAAATATTTAAAAAAACAAGTTGAACATGGTCAAACACTTGAACCTTGTTTTTTAAAGTGTTTTGAAACAAATTTATATGAAATTAACAAAGAACTAAAAAAACAACTTCCTGAAGTAGTGCTTTGCCACACAAAATTTAAAACTTTTGAAGCAAAAGAAGAAGACCTAAATGTTGACACAACAGGATTGCCATGGAGGCACCCATTAAATCATCCAACATGTTTTCCAACCTATGAAATAATTTACTACTTAGAGGCGCCAAACACACCAAAAATTCCGATTGCGTCAAAAAGCATTATTCAAGATTATGGCTGTGATATTGAAGAGATAATTGCTTTTAAAGATTATGCAATGAGTGACGCAACATTGCAAAAATTAAAATTAAATTTGCTAAATACTTCAACTGTTGACATTTTAAGAAAACCAACTGGTTATGAAGAGATTGACACAAATTATTTTAGGCAAAAAAGAATTAAGGTTTCAAATTTGTATATTTACCAAAAATATAATAGTTTTAGTTTACAAAAACAACATCCAGCAACAAAGGAAATTTCTGGGCTTAATGAAGTTTTGTGGAAAGTTGTGGAAAACAAAATTTCTGAAAGAGAAGCACAACAAACTAAAGAAATAGTAACCCATTTTAAACAAAAGCAAACACAACTTGAGAATTATTGTGATGTTAACAAAAACAAAGAATTATCATCAACACTTCTGTAAAGGGGTGTTTTTTTATTGTTCTATTTTTTTTGTGTTGTCCATATATTAACTACCAAAGGTGGTGGAAAAGGTTGTTTGATGATTTTTTGCCGGAAAGGGTGAGTAGAGCATTAGATTTTTTAAGCAAAAAAGGGCTAAGAGAAATTAGAATTAGAGTTAAAATGCCAATCGTGGTTGATTTTGGAGCACTTTATTATTTGGGTGAAAATGGGATTGTTGGAGACAAGGAAGAAGCTTTAAAATGCAGTTTTCAAGAAGTTCAAGACATTGTTTTTAAGGCGTGTGAGTGTTCAGTTTACGCACATAACGAAGAACTTAAATTGGGTTACATAAGTTTGCCAGATGGTATGCGAGTTGGAGTGTGTGGTGAAGTTGTGTGTGAAAATGGTGAAATTTTAACTTTAAAAAACTTTTCGTCCATAGCAATAAGAATTCCACATCAGGTTCCAAATTGCAGTTTAAAAGCGCTTTCATATCTTTATGATGAAAGTGGAATTTTAAATACTTTGGTTATTTCGCCACCGGGTGCGGGGAAAACAACATTTTTGCGAGACCTTTGTTATCAGTTTTCGTCAAAAAATCTTGTAAAAAATTTGCTTATTATTGATGAGCGTGGTGAAATTGCTGCGCTAAAAAATGGTGAGCCACAGCTTTGTGTGGGTAATTTTTGTGATGTTTATGCCAATGCCAGCAAACAATTTGGTCTTGAAAATGGCATAAGAACACTTACTCCAGATGTGATTGTTATGGATGAACTTGCAAAACCAGATGACATAAAAGCATTAAATTATGCAATTGGCTCAGGTGTTAAAATTGTTGCGAGCACTCATGCTTCAAGCATTGAAGATTTTTTGGAAAAACCAATTTTTTCCGACATTATTTCAAAAAAAGTTTTTAAAAGAGTTGTGGTTTTGTCCACAAAAGATGGAGCAGGCACATTAGAAGGTGTTTTTAATGAAAATCAAATTTGCATAAATTATGCGTAAAATGGAAAAGTTATGAGATTTTGGTTTGCTGTAATTATATTTTTAATGTTTTGCATTTTTGGGTG
>CAMVKM010000069.1 GCA_947168085.1 uncultured Clostridia bacterium
ACTCAAAAAATCACATGTTTATTACAAAACACTTGTAAAAGAACTTAAACAAATTGATGAAAAAAACTTAAACATTTCTCTTGACAACCTTATCGACTTTGGAATTGTTTGTGGCAAATGGGAAACAGCAGAAAAAGATGGCAAAAAAACAATGTTGAGATCTTATCACATCACACCAGAACTTTTGGCTTTTGTTCAGGAAAATTATACAGAATATATCATAAATAAGAAACAATATTTGACAAATGATTTTGATGTTTTTGTAAAGATTTATGAACTAACAGAAATTAAACATGAGTTTGCTTATTTTAGAAAACTTGAAAAAGAAACAAATTTTGCAAAAAAAGCAATTAGCCGAAATTTAGACAAACTTTTTGACCTTGGCATGATTTATGGTGATTGGAATTATTCTTGTGAAGACAAAATGTGGGAAAGAACATTTCATATCGAGCCCGATTCTTTGCCTTTGGCAAAAGAAATGTTTTTAAACAAAAACAAAACAAATAATTTACCAAACAAATTATATTCCCCCTACACCACTGAAATCAAGCAAAAAAACAACAACAAACAACAAACAGAAAAAACACTCTGATTTTTCAGAGTGTTTTTGTTTTAATGTTTGAGAACCATATGAATCTAGATTTCTCGAAATACTAAAAAGAAGCAAAGATTAAAAGACAATGTGTTAAATGATGTTAATTTCCACCAACAACAATTGTGGCATTTTCCAAGTTGTATGGCAAAATTGTCCATTGAATTATCACAAAATTTTCGCCATTTGCAAAAACATAGTTGTTTTTGGCATCACTTTTTAAGTGAATTATAAAAATGTAGGTTCCTGCCCTCAGTGCTTGTGTGTTGCCACTTATGGTCATAATGCTTGGGTTAAAGTTTAGCAAAACATTTGTTATGTCTTGTGTTGTGCCAGTAAAGGTTGTTTCGTTGTTTTCAAGGTCAAGGCTTGGATTTGTTAAAACTTGCTTTCCAATGCTCCACTCAACTGTTTTGCCTTCGGTGGTTCCGTCTTCCCACTTGTAGTTTGCTGTTGGTGTAAAGGTTGCTTTATATGTTCCTGCGTTTGTTCCGCTCACATGTCCTGAAACTGTAAATTTAGTTGTGTCATAAGCGGTCCAAGAAACATTTTGTGAATTGCTGTTATAAGTTAATGTCCCGCTTTGGCTTGGCAAAGCGTTTGCATCAATGCTTTGCTTTTCTATGCTCCAAACAAGTGTTACCCCATTTGCCGAATTGTCATCAGCCCACTGATAATTCGCTTTTGGCGTGATAACAATTTGATAGGTTCCTACATTGGTTGCACTTTGTGTGCCTGTTATTGTCATTGAATTGCTGTCAAAGCCATTTAATGTTGGTGCTTGAGCTGCTCCATTAAAAATGAAATCTGCAGTCAAACTTGGTTTTGTTAATTTTGCTGGCAAAATTGACCAATATAGCGTAATATCCTGATTTTTACCATATTCCCACAAACTTGTTGTTGTGTTTTTTAAAGACAAAGTTACTGTGTAATCTCCAACATTTGTGGCGCTTGTTGTTCCACTTAATGTCACCAAATTTAGGTCAGCAGCAACAATTGGGCCAATAGCTCTGCCACAGTATGTAAACTCTTGTGAAATCTCTGGACTTGGAACAAGTTTTTTTAAAGTTGGATACTGTCCATTAACAAAAAGCCAGTCAACGGCTTGAAAACCACTGTCAGCAAAACCTGCCGGTTTTGTCCCATCCCCACATTTCATGTCATTTAAAGCTAATTGAGCACAATTAAATTCGCTATAGGTCACTCTAGAAGAAAAGATATTCCCCCTTAAACTATAAGTGTTGTTACCATAGCAATACTTAAGTGTAACATTAAAATTATCTTGTTCTTTAGCAATAATTGAGCCTCTGTCATTATTATCACTATTTAAAGTGCCAGTGCTGTAACAATTTGTGATAGTTATGTTTCTTATATTACCTGCACTTCCACCATCACCACCAGCGCCAACGATTCCACCAGCACCATCCGAAGCTGTTACCGTTCCTTGATTGTAACAACATAAAATATCTAAACTTACAGCTCTTGTGTAACCAAAAATCCCACCTGCAGAACCTGCTACAGCATTTTGGGTGGAAGATCCCAAATTGTAACATCTTGCAATAGTAATAGATCTGTCATTATCCCCATATCCAACTATTCCTCCAGCTGAATATGCGATAGCTGTTATACTGCCCGTGTTATAACAATCTGTTATCTCACAAAAGGAGAAAATACCCCCAACTATTCCTCCTACATTATTTTCAGTTCCTGTGATCGTTGCTTTATTATAACAGTTTTCAATATAGCAAGCCGAAGTATATGTTACCCCCACAATCCCACTAACATTAGTGGTTCCCTTAATTAATTCTTCATTATAGCAACTTTCTAATTCAATAATACCATTTGCTCGCCCTACTATTCCACCGGCATCAACAGATTTACTTTCCACAATCCCTTTGTTGTAACAATTTTTGATATTAACAAAACCACCCACATCAACAAGAGCACAAATTCCACCTGCTCTACCTTCACCATTGGCTGTTATATCTCCTTGGTTGTAACAATTTTCAATAACCCCACTATCAACCCTACTTGCAATCCCACCAGCAGAAGCTCCCCCAGATCCTCCGATGCCACAAGAAATACTTCCAATGTTGTAACATCCTTTTATGTTAACCTTGTCATAAGCTAATCCAACAATTCCACCAGCATTATACTGTGTGGTGGAAACATCTCCAGTGTTGTAACTGTTTTCAATTATGTTTGTGTTGGTGTTTGGATCTACTTGCCCCAAAATTCCACCAACTCTATTTGCACCAGATACTTCAGCTGTATTATGACAATTAAAAATTTTTACATCAGCTATTGACCACCCCAAAATGCCTCCAGCAGCATAGGCTGTAATTTCAATTTTACCTGTGTTGTAACAATTTTTGATAGTTTGAGTTCCTTGCGATAAGTTACCTATAATACCACCAGCAGTAATAACAGCAGAAATTTTTGCAGTGTTATAACAATTTTCAATCAGTATTTTCCCAGGTGTATATGTGTGACCAACAATACCACCAATGTGGCCACCGGTAACAATAATCAATCCAGAATTATGACTATTTAGTATTGTTAAGTTTGAGTCATCATATGAAAGTCCAACCATTCCACCCGCATTATAATATGCTTGAATTTTACCTTCATTATAACAATTTTTTATTATTGTGTTTCCATCATTAGTACCCAAGATGCCCGCACGTCTTGTGTAATCGTTTGTTGTGTCACCCACATCACCTGTATTGTAGCAATTTTCTATTTTAAGATCTGAAGAGTTACTATATCCAATTATTCCACCACCTGAAGCATTACAATTGATTTTTGCTGTGTTGTAACAATTTAAAACATTTGATGTGCCACCACTACGATAATACCCAACAATTCCACCAGTCCAATCAGTGCCTGTAATTGGTTTTGAATTGTAACAATTTATAATATCAAGTGTTTTACACCAGTAAATGTAACCAATAATACCACCAACACCACCACCAGAACCTGAAATGCTTGCATTGTTATACGAATTTTCTATGTAAATATTGGCCTCAAAACCCGAATACCCCCAAGGAAAACCAATAAATCCACCAACAGCCTCATAACCTGTTATATTTCCTGTGTTTGAACAGTTTTTAATAGTTAAATTCGTGTTACGAATAAAACCAATCATTCCACCAACACGAGCATAGCCATTTATTGTAACATTGCTGTGACAATTTTCAAACAAAATGTCTCCATAAGCAACGCCACAAAAAGCACCAATTTCGACATCCGAATTGGCACCAGTATAATTTATGAGACCACTATCTATTGTAAGATTTTTAATGTAACCCGTGTTAATTCCAGCAAAAAGACCTGCCTGCCCAGATGTGTCATTATATAAATTTGCATTAATTGAAAGATTTGAAATAGTGTGATTATTGCCATCGTAGTAATAAGACAAATCTTCACGTAAAGGACAAATTGG
>CAMVKM010000070.1 GCA_947168085.1 uncultured Clostridia bacterium
TCGCGAATGGGCTGACAGAGCTCAGGTTCCGCTTATTGCAGGTAGAGACGGGGCAGATCCTGCCAGCGTTATTTTTGACGCTGTCGGTGCTTTTAAGGCAAGAGATTGCGATATTTTGATTGTTGACACAGCAGGAAGACTTCACATTAATGAAGAACTTATGCAGGAACTTCAAAACATTAAAAGTGAAATTAAGCCAGCCGAAATTTTGCTTACAATTGATGCAATGACAGGTCAAGACAGTGTTACTGTTGCCAAAGAGTTTAACGAAAAGCTTGACATAAGTGGTGTTATTGTAACAAAGCTTGATGGTGACACTCGTGGTGGTGTGGCTCTTTCTGTGAAGGCGGTTACAGGAAAACCAATCAAGTTTTGTGGAACGGGTGAAAAACTTGGGGATATTGAACCATTTTATCCTGACCGCATGGCTTCAAGAATTTTGGGCATGGGTGATGTTCTTACTCTTGTTGAAAAAGCAAAACAAGCAGTTGATGAAAAAGAAATGGCAAAAATGGAAAAGGCTTTAAGAGAAAATTCATTTACACTTGAAGACTTTTTGCATCAGTATGACAACATAGACAAAATGGGTGACATAAATGAACTTATTGAAATGATTCCTGGAGCAAGAAAAAAACTTGGAAATGTAACAGTTAACCCAAAGGATATTGCAAGAAATAAGGCAATCATACAGTCAATGACCCCCGAAGAAAGAAGAAACCCAGACATCATAAAAGCAAGCCAAAAAAAGCGTATTGCAATGGGCAGTGGAACATCTATTCAAGATGTTAATGTGCTTTTAAAACAGTTTTATCAATCAAAAGACATGATGAAACAGTTTGGAAAGAAAAAAGGTAAATTACCACAATTTTAGTGTAATTTAATATAACAACAAATTTAAAGGAGAAAATTAAAATGGCAGTAAAAATTAGATTAACAAGAAAAGGAGACAAAAAATCACCTTTCTACCGCATTGTTGCGGCAGATTCAAGATGTGCAAGAAATGGAAACTTTATTGAAGTTTTGGGAACATACAATCCAATGGTTAGTCCTGCACAAATCAACTTAAAAAACGACAGAATTGCTTACTGGCTTTCTGTTGGAGCACAACTTTCAGACACAACAAAAGAACTTTTTGAAAAAGAAGGTCTTGTTGAAAAGAAAGCTTATCGTGCACCAAAACCAAAACAGATGCCACCTAAAAAGAAAGAAGCTCCTGCAGAAGCTCCAGCCGAAGAAGTTGAAGCTACAGCAGAAATGCCAACAGAAGCACCAGTTGAAGAACAACCTGCGGCTGAAGAAGCAAGCGAGTAATTTAATGGGAGGGAGATTTTATGGAAAATTTTGTAAATTTTTTAGTTTTGTCACTTGTTCAAAACAAAGATGCTGTTAAAATCACCTCACAAATTCATGATGATGAAGTAACAATTGTTGCAAAGCTAGATGAGCAAGATGTTGGCCGTGTTATAGGCAAAAATGGCAAAAACGCACAAGCCATCAGAATTCTTGTAAATGCTTTTGCAAAACAAAAACAAGATAGCAAAAAATATACTATAAAATTTGAATAGAGAGATGTTTTTGACACCTCTTTATTTCGTAAAAGGAAAAAATTTTATGATAGTAGGTAAGATTGTAAAACCACAAGGCATAAAAGGCGAATTAAAAGTTGAGCCATTGGTGTCTGATGTGAATCTTTTTTATGGCTTTAAAACTGTTTTAATTAATCAAACAAAATATTTTGTGAAAAGCGTTCGCATACACGAAGGTTTTGTTTTTTTGACATTAAACGAGGTAAAGGACCGCAACACAAGTGAAACTTTAAGAAATCAAATGATTGAAGTTGAAAAAAGTGATTTGCCAAATCCTGATGAAAATTGTTACTACATAACAGACCTTGTGGATTGTGAAATTTTTTTTGAAGATGGTGAAAAATTGGGGAAAGTAAGTGAAGTTCAAAATTTTGGAGCAACAGACATTTTGTTCATAAAATCAGGAAGTGAAGAAATTTTGTGTCCATTTCTTAAAAAAGTTTTTAAAGATGTTGACATCAACGCAAAAAAAATAATTGCTGGCAAACAAGAATTTTTGGAGGTTACACAAAGTGAAGATTGATGTTTTGTCGCTTTTTCCAAACAGTTTTGTGCCACTTGAAGAAAGCATTATTGGAAGGGCGAGAGAAAGTAACAAAATTGAACTTAAAATTACCAACATTCGTGATTTTTCAAAAGACAAACACAAAAAGTGTGATGACACGCCTTACGGGGGCGGAGAAGGCATGGTGATGACACCACAACCACTTTGGGACGCCATTAAAAGCGTTCAAAAGAAAAATTCTTACACAATTTACTTTTCGCCAAAAGGTCAAGTTCTTGATCAAAAAAAGGTTGAAGAATTAGCAAAGAAAAAGCATCTTGTTTTAATATGTGGCCATTATGAAGGCATTGACCAACGCATTATTGACAAGTTTGTTGATGAAGAATTAAGCATTGGAGATTATATTTTAACTGGTGGAGAACTTCCAGCAATGGTTTTAATAGACAGTGTGTCTAGACTGCAAAAAGGCGTTTTGCATAACGAAAACTCTTCGCAAAATGAAACATTTGCAAACAATTTGCTTGAATTTCCACAGTACACAAAGCCGGCCGAATTTAATGGCTTAAAAGTTCCAGAAATTTTGCTTTCAGGCAATCACCAAGAAATTGACAAGTGGAGATTGGAACAAAGTTTGATGCTAACAAAGGAAAGAAGACCCGATTTATTAAAAAAGAAAAAGGAGTAAAACAAATGATAATTCAATGGTTTCCAGGTCATATGACAAAAGCCATAAGAACAATGGAAAAAGACATTAAAGTTGTTGATGTTGTTGTTTATGTTTTGGATGCAAGAGCACCTTTTTCTTGTGTTAATCCAAAATTTCAAGAAGTTGTTGGCAACAAGCCCATTGTTTATGTGTTAAACAAAAGTGACCTTGCTGATGAAAAGAAAAATAAGAGTTGGCAAAATTATTTTTCGGGTGAAAATTCTGTTTGTATAATGCTTAATTCAACTCAAACCAATTCAACAAAGGTGTTGTTAGACAAAATTGACATGCTTTTAAGCAAGAAAAATGAAAAGTATGACAAAAAAGGCGTTAAGATGGTTAATCGTGCCATGGTTATTGGTGTGCCAAACAGTGGAAAAAGCACATTAATTAACAATGTGTGTGGAAAATATAAAGCTACAACAGGAAATAAACCTGGTGTTACAAAAGGCACACAATGGGTTAGAATTGGTGGAACTTTTGAATTGCTAGACACTCCAGGAACCTTGTGGCCTTCTTTTGAAAATCAAGAAATAGCAAAAAATTTGGCATATATTGGAAGCATAAAAGATGAAATTGTTGACCAAACAGAACTTTCGCTTGATTTTATTGAAAAATTAAAGAAGTTGTATCCAGAACTTTTAAAAACTCGTTACAATGTTAATTTGGATGCTGAGCCAGTGCAAATTTTGGAAGAACTTTGTTTGAACAGAAAATTTTTAATACGCGGTGGTGATGTTGATTACGAACGTGGGGCAAAAGCGCTTTTTGATGATTTTAGAAAAGGTCGTATTGGCAAAATAACATTAGAAAAACCAGATGATTACAGGTGAATTTATGTTTGATTTTGAAAACAAATACAAAGCACAAGGCTTTAAGCTAATTGCAGGCATGGATGAAGCAGGGCGTGGACCACTTGCGGGCCCTGTTGCTTGTGCTGCTGTTATTATGCCACTTGATGACATCATTGATGGCGTTGATGACAGCAAAAAACTTAGTGAAAAAAAGCGTGAAATGCTTTATGACAAAATTATTGAGAAGGCAATAGCTTTTAAAATTTGTTTTGTTGATGAAAAAACTATTGACGAAATCAACATTTTACAGGCCACAAAAATGGGTATGGAAAATTGTATTAAGGGAATGGCTGTTCAACCAGATTTTGTTTTGGTCGATGCGGTAAAAGGGCTTGATTTTGGTGTGCCATACTTGCCAATAATTCATG
>CAMVKM010000071.1 GCA_947168085.1 uncultured Clostridia bacterium
TAACTGGTAGCCACTATTATAATTCCAGAATTTGTGCAATCTTCAATTGAACCAACACATCTAAAATTAGCACAAACTCCAGCAACATTGGCTGCAGTTGTTGTTTTGATATTCCCTGAATTTGAAAAAGTTTTTATGGTAAGTTGTTTTATTCCATATTCCATAAAGCCGCAACAACCACCAGCATTATTGTTGTATGCAACAATTTCTCCGGAATTTGAGCAGTTTAAAATTTCCAATGTTAAGTTGTTTCCATACGCAATAATTCCAGCATAACCACTACCTGTTGTTGTTGAAATTTTTCCACTGTTACTGCAATTTTCAATGGTCATTTGTCCAGATCCAGAATGCCAACCAACAATGCCACCACAGTCATTAACATCACCCGTAACCGAACCTTCGTTGCAACAGTCTAAAATGTGAGTTGTTCCACGTTGTGTTGCAACACCAACAATTCCTCCAAGAGCATTATTTCCTGAAACTGACCCGATGTTGTAACAATTTTCAATAATTGCAGAAGTAAGCGGATTATTAAAATAACCAAAAACTCCACCCGCACCACCAGATGTTGAAGAGGTCAAACTCACATTTCCTGTGTTGTAACAATTCTTAACAACCACTGATGTTGTTCCATTGTCCCAACCAGCAATTCCCCCAGATCTGTATCCAGCAGTTATATTTCCACTGTTGTAGCAATTAATAATTTTAACACTACCCCTGCCAGGAACCCCCATAATTCCGCCACATGCACGAGTTGTATCAATTGTTCCGGTTATTGAACCTGTGTTATAACAATTTTCAATCGTTGTTACTGCGCTGTAGGCAGAACCTATAATTCCACCACAATCCCAAACAGACAATGTTAAAGAACCAGTGTTGTAACAATTTTTAACATAAAGATTTGAATTTCCTGATCCAAGATATGCCGCACCAATAAGCCCAGCAACACCACAGCCGCCACTAACTGATGCTTGGTTGTAACAATTTTCCATGAAAAAATTATTTTCCACCATTCCTATTAAAGCACCAGTTCTAGGGCCATCAGCAGTACCTGAATTTACCGTTCCGCTTTCAATACCAAGGTTTTTAATGTAACCATTGTAAATCACACCAAAAAGACCAACATGCTGCATTTTTGTTGATGAAACAGATAGTTTTGAAATTGTGTGACTATCACCATCGTAATAATAACAATATTCAGATGTGTTGTTTGTTGGATTTATTGGAGTCCACGCAATATTGTTCAGATCAATATTCACCGTTTGTTTAAAATACTTTCCTTTTGCCTGACCATCATAATTTGCACTAATCCAAGCAAGTTTTTGTGCTGAGTCAATTATGTAGGGGTCAGATTCACTTGTGCCGCTACCGCTGGGTGCTGTTTGACTTGCCGTGCCATCCCAAACAGAAATGGCATTTGATGTTGGATCTTCAACAGGCACAAATGCTTCTAGATTTTTTTGTGCTTGGGTTGGTGTTAAAATTAAATTAACAACCAAAAGCCCCCCCCCCCGCAAGGGTTAGAGCAAAAATAACGAACAAAAGAATTGTTTTAAACTTGTTTAAGTTAAGACTTTTTGAACTTAAATTCTTTTTTGATTTATTCATTACTTTTCCCCCATTTTTTCTTTCATTATACTAATAATTTGTGCAAAAGTCAAACGATTTTGCGTGTTTTATAAAAAAAAATAACAAAATAACAAAAACACACCAGAAGTGGTGTGTTTTTTAGTTTATGTTTTTATTAGATTTTTTGTCTTGCGTTACGTTGTCTTTCTGTCCATTTTGTTCTTCTGAATGTGATGCGTTTTGTGTGTCATCATCTGTTTGCAAAAATTTTGGTGGTGCAGTAATCACCCCCAAAATCACAAACACCGAAAGCACGCCATCAATTGCTGCCATGTAGCCTTCACGAGTGATTGTTACGCCGAAAAGCCCCAAAACAAATTGAACAAGCAAAAAAAGTGCACTTGCAACAGCAATCCAAAAAGTGTAATTTCTTAAAAGTTTTTTAATGTCCATGTTGCTTCCTTCTTTTGTGTTTTTATATTCAAAACACAGTAATTTAACAAAATTCTGCGTTTTTTAAGCAAATTTTTAAGTTTTTTGCGATTTTTTTGATATGTTTTTTGCAAACAAAAAAAATCAACTCTTTTTTAAAAGCATTTTTTTAACACCCAAAACATTGTTTGAAACAGTTTGAAGATTTGCATCAACCTTTTTCAAAACTCCCAAACCTGATGAAAGCTGATTGATGATTTCAATATATTTCTTCTCTCTGGTTTTGCTGTCTTTTAATTGATAGGTAAACAAAAAAACAAACAGCACAGCCCAAAGACCGTTGCTTATGGCAAGTTGAATAATTTCTGAAATCATTTTAAAACCTGCTTTTGATTGCAACAAAAACTTGATTGCCAAGTTCTTTTTCAAGAGCTGCTTCATGCATCCTTAAAAAAGCATTTGCTTCATCTTTTGAAAAAGACTTCAAATAGTTTAAAAGCTGTTTTGCTTTTTCTTGATTTATCATATCTTGAATTTGCCCCTCTCTGGTTTCAGCTTGTTTAATTTCTGTTTTGTGTGCACTATTGTAGTCTTTTGTTAGTTCTTCAATTTTTTTGCTTAGTTTTTGAGCATAAGCAATGTTGAAATCTTCTAGCGCTTTTTGTTTTTCTTGCAAGAGAAGAGTTTTTTGAAAATCCAAAGCACTTTGATTTTGGCTATGGTTGTTTTCAAGAAGCGATTTTGAAGCCAAAAAATCATCTTCAAGTTGTTTTGATTCTTTTTCATAAATGCTTGAATGTTTCCAGCCTTTGTCTAAAGCTTCGGCGTTTAGGTTTGATTGATTTTGTTCAAACTTTTGCGTTAAAGAATTTAGTTTTTCATTAAAAGTGTTTGCTGCTTTATTGGATTTTTCATCCAAATTTTCTTGTTTTTGATCATATTTTTGTGTTATTTTTTCAAAATTTTCTGCTTTGTAATCTTTAAGTAAATCGCTCGCAAGAGATTCTGCCACTGGTTGACTTAATGAAACGCTGTTTTTGTAGTCTTGCACCTGTTTTTGTTTTTCATAATACTTTGCATTTACATCATCAAAACTTTCAACCAAACTTTTTGGCAAAACACTTGCCCTTTGTGGATTTTTTAATGTGCTTGAAGTTTGTTTTTGAATTGTCATTCCATTTGCCATAATTTTGTAGGCACCTCCAATTTCTTGATTTAATTGTTCTTTTTTTCTTTTAACAAAAAACTTTATGAAGGCCAAAGATTTGTAGCCAATCATAAAAAGTCCTTTAAACTTGTTTTTCAAGTTCTTCAATTTGTTTCCGTTTTGTTTCTGCCAAAACATAAAGCAAATCAAGCTGCTGTTGTGGGTCTTTTTGATCATCTGTTTGTTTACTCAAAAAAGCAAGTCTTCTAAGTTTTTGTTCTTCTTTGGCATAAAATTCATTAAACCAACTTTTTAAACTATCTATTTCCATTTGATTTAACTCTTTTTGTGAAAAAGGAACAAAAACCAAAATGTCTTCAAATTCATCATGTTCTTCCACGCCTTCAACATCAACAACCCACTCAACATCTTTTCCGCCGTTTTCATACTCTTTTTTGATTTCATAATGCCCTTGCTCTTGCTCAGGTTCAATGTGTTTAACAAACAATTTGTCATTTATTAAATAACCTTTTGTTTCATCAACATTTTTAAGTTCTTGTGTTTTTTCTTGATTGAAAATTCTCATAATCGCTCCTTTTTAGGCTGTTCGCTTCCAAGCATAAACTCTTATTGCAGGAGGTTGAACAGTTGTTGAATTACCATAAATCGAGTTGGAACTTTGCGCACTAAAAGTGAATTGTTTTCCACCATTGTTACTACCTTTTGGACAGTCAATCGTTGTGCTTGTTGTAGCAAAAGCGCCATAAATAAGGGTTGGATTACTTGAACTACTTTGATAAGAACTTGCTGTAAATCCACCTGTAATGTTA
>CAMVKM010000072.1 GCA_947168085.1 uncultured Clostridia bacterium
AAGGCATAGTAACTCGTGCTCCAGAAATTTTGACATAAGGATTTTTGTATGATGCCGAAATTGACAAAATTGTTGAAGAAGGCACAAAAGCTGTGGTAAAATCACTTTCAAAAATGGATCTAAAAACAGGAGATAAAGAAGCTCTAAAAGCACATCTAAAGCAACTTTTGGTAACAACATTTTTTAGAATTACAGAAAGAAAACCAGTTATTATACCAATTGTAATGGAAGTTGAAAAATAATGACAACTAATCAAATTTTATCAGAAATGGAAAATTATGCAAAAGAAAAACGAATTTGCATTGTTTTGCCAGAAACTAGACAGTTTTTAAAAGATTTGTGTAAAAGTGTTAATCCAAAAACAATTTTAGAGGTGGGAACAGCTATTGGCTATTCCGCCTCTTTAATGCTTTTAAATTCAAATGCAACCATAACATGTTGCGAAGCAAGTGCTCCAAACATTGTTTTGGCAAAACAAAACTTTGAAAAATTGGGTTTAACAAACAGGGTTAACATCGTTTATGGCGATTGCTTAAAAACTTTGCCAACTTTTGAAGGGCAGTTTGACATTGTTTTTCTTGATGGCCCCAAGGGGCTTTATCCAGACATTTTGCCTCTTTTGCTTCCAAAATTAAAAAAAGGTGGAGTTTTTGTGGCCGATAATGTGTCTTTTCGTGGAATGGTTAATGGAAAAAGCAAAATAACTGAACCACGTTTTGAAAAAACAACAAAAGCGTTACAATTGTTTTTGAAAAATTTAAAAGAAAACAAAAATCTTGAAACACAAATTTTTGAAGATTTAGGTGATGGCATTGCCGTTTCAAAATGGAGAAAATAATGAAAAAAATTGAACTTTTAGCGCCAGCAGGTGACAAACAAAAACTTGAAACTGCTTTTTATTTTGGCGCAGATGCTTGCTATTTTGCAGGAAAAAAATGGGGACTCAGGTCGTTTAGCACCAACTTTGAGGAAGACGAACTAAAAACCTACATTGCCTATGCTCACAGTCTTGGCAAAAAGGCCTACATAACAGTTAATATTCAGGCTCACAACGAAGATTTTAATGGTCTTGCCGATTACTTAAAATTTTTATATGACATTCACGCTGATGCCATAATTGTTTCTGATGCTGGAATTTTAACGCTTGCAAAACAGGTTGTTCCAAACTTGGAAGTTCACTTATCAACACAAGCTTCAGCAAGCAACAAATATTCAGCAAAATTTTGGGCTGATGCAGGAGCCAAACGCATTATTCTTGCTCGTGAGTTAAGTTTGCCAGAAATCAAAGAAATTCGTGATTTTTTGCCACCAGAAGTTGAACTTGAGGCATTTGTTCATGGTGCAATGTGCATCAGTTATTCAGGTCGTTGTTTGCTTTCTAACTATTTGGCAGGACGTGACAGCAATCGTGGGGCATGTGTTCAGGCTTGTCGTTGGGAATACAAAATTCAGGAGATTTCACGTTCTGGAGAAGGCCTTGAAATTCAAGAGGATGACCGTGGAACCTACATTTTAAACAGTAAGGACCTTTGCATGATTGAACATCTTCAAGAAATGATTGAAGCAGGAATTACAAGCTTTAAGATTGAAGGCAGAATGAAATCACCCTTTTATGTTGCAACAACTGTCAATGCTTACAGACGTGCATTTGATTTGCTTGCAAAAGATCCACAAGAATACAAAAAACAATTGCCATTTTTAAAACAAGAGCTTGAAAAATGTAGCCACAGGCAATTCACAACAGGGTTTTACTTAGACAAAAAAGGCGAACAAGCTTTAGATAGCAGTTTGCCAGTGTCAAACTCAGAGTTTATGGCGCTTGTAACAGAAGGTACAAACAATGGATTTTGCACAATTGAGCAACGCAATCGTTTTAAAATTGGAGACACTTTAGAAGTGCTTTCTCCAAATGAAAATTTTGGTAAAACAATAAAGGTTGAACAACTTTTAAATGAAAAAGAAGAGGTTGTTGAAGATGCTCTTCGTGTTCAAGAAACTTTGAAGTTAAAAACAGAATTAAATCTTAACAAAAATGATATTCTTAGAAAAACAAAAAAGGACTGATTTTTTAGTCCTTTTTTGTTATAATTAAACATTTTGCGGCAGTAAAAACAACTCTTAACAAATGGTAATGTAAAAAGGTGCAATGAAAAGCTCATTTTTTGTTATAATTTTAAATTTTTTGTTAATTTTTTGTCAGAAACACGCAAATTCGTTTGACTTTTGCGCAAAATATTAGTATACTAAAATAAAAAAAGGGGGATGCAATGAAAAAAGAACAAAAAAATTCAAATTCAAAAAAACTTTTTTCAAACAAATTCAAATTTGTTCTTTTAATCATTACAGTTCTCTTAACAATTGCAGGTGGTGGGCTTTTAACTATATTTAACTTTAACACAAACAATCAAAACAAAATTGATCCATCTTCTTCTATTAGAATTTCATCAGCAACAGATTTAATCGACCTTGCAACAATAGATAAAGGTGGTGGAAGCATAAGTTTTTCAGTTCAAGATTATGTTTACTTTCCTTCATATAATGAAGTAAACAGCACTTATGGTCTAACAACAAACGCTGATCGCCTTCTTATGCCAACCGACTGGTCACTGGCAAACAATGCTTATTTAAACACTAGTTACGCAGGAATGGGGAACATACGTTCTAATGACGGTGTGTGCGAGTGGTTGTGTCGTTCTGCCTACTCTAATACCATGGTCAGGGGTATGTCCTTCAGTGGTCTCGTGACCCGCGGCAGCCCGGATGGCGAGTCCGGGGCTTCGCGCTGTGCTTTGCATCTCAATCTGGGAAGCTCAATCTCCGCGCTGGGCGCGGGAAGTGCTAGTTTAAACATATTAACACACAATGGCAAAACTTATCACACAATCACGCTCAGCAGCTTGATGTGGCCACAAACAAAGGTTAATGCCACCACAGAAAGTGCGCTGATTTCAGAATTAAACTCAATTAAAAACAACAGTGCCTACAAAACAGGGCGTGTGTATGTGGGCAGAACAACAAACATAACTTCCACTTCAAAAACAATAATGGGTGAGGGCAACACCGCCAGTGCAACAGGTGGGTGCGAAGAGTATTATTACAAAAACAATTACTACACCCTTGTTCCACAATATGCCGACAGCACGAGCTACACCTACAGCGATGGCTCTAGCGTTGCTGACAAAGGAGCCTCAAGCGTTTGGATTAAAGTTGAGCCAATCAAGTGGGTGATTAACAATTGGAGTGCTATGCCAACTTCGATTAATTCAAGTGGAAAAGGAACAGCAACCTATATTGATGCCTACTCCGTTTATGGAATTGTGTCTGGATTTTACTTTTACCCAAACTCTTCAGACACCAACAGAACCAGTTGGACAAGTTCATGCTGGAGGGCGTATCTCAATGGCTATGACCTCAACGAAAAATCAGACTCAAACATGGCGAACATAAAGGCAAATTTCAAAGGGCAAGGATTTTTGGATACCGTTTATCATGATTTAAGAACTAAAGTCACAAAACCAACCCTTAAAACAAATTCTGTTAGTTACACTGGAAGTAACATTACAATCACTTCAAGCACATATTGTAACAATTTTGATTCAACAACAATGAATGTAACCAACAATGTTAAAAAGGATGTGGGAAATTATTCAGTAACATTTTCTCTTAAAGATACTGCAAATTATGTTTGGAAAGATGGAACAGACACATCATTTAGTTTAAGTTGGAGCATAACACAAGCTGCGGTTGCAAAACCAACAAATTTGGCAGTGTCTACAGCGGGAGTTTTAACTTTTAATGCAGTTACAAATGCAACGGGATATCAGTATAAAATTGGAAGCGGAAGTTACAGCGCAACAACAACCAGCAGGTCCATAAATCTTTTTGATTCACTTGTTGCAAATGC
>CAMVKM010000073.1 GCA_947168085.1 uncultured Clostridia bacterium
CGCTAACAACAACTCCGTGAGCGATATCAACAAGACGTCTTGTAAGATAACCCGCATCTGAAGTTTTAAGAGCAATGTCCGCAAGACCTTTACGACCACCACGAGCAGACATAAAGTACTCAAATGAACTTAGACCCTCACGGTAAGAAGAAAGAACTGGAATATCTGTTTTTTGTCCCGAAGTGTTTGCTATAATTCCACGAATTCCACAAAGCTGGTTAATCTGGTCAGTGTTACCACGAGCCTTAGAGTCAACAATAACTTTAAGTGGGTTAAATTCGTCAAGGTCAGCAACCACACAAGTTTTAACTTTTGATGTTGCTTCGTTCCAAAGTTCAACATTTTTGTCAACTTTTTCGTCACGAGTGATAAGTCCACGACCATAAAGCTTTTCTTGTTGTTGAGTAAGTTCTTTGTAGTGTTTTAAAATGTCATATTTTTCTTGTGGAATAGACATGTCAAACACGTTCATTGTAATTCCCGCAAGAGTTGCATATTTAAATCCAATTTCTTTAATATCATCAGCCATTTTTGCTGTTCTTGTTGTTCCAAATTTGTCAAAAGTTTTTGCCAAAATGTCTTCCATTTTGCTTTTTGTAACAGGAAAACTGATTTCATAGTTTAAAACTTGTTTTGGATCTGTTCTGTCAACATAGCCAAGGTCTTGTGGAATGGTTTCGTTAAACAAAATTTTTCCAATTGTTGTTTTAACTCTTCCAACAATCTTTTTGTCACCACACATTGCTTCACGCCTTACATAAATTGGTGATTGAATGTGAAGTTTTCCATCAAGATAAGCCATTCTTGCTTCGTCTTCATCACGATAAAAACTGTCTTGTCCTTCCATGCCAAGTCTTTCAATTGTCATGTAGTAAATTCCAAGAGCAACGTCGTGGTGAGCCTCAATAATTGGCTTTCCTGTTGCTGGTTTTAAAATGTTGTTGCTTGCAAGCATAAGCATTCTTGCTTCTGTTCTTGCTTCAATAGAAAGTGGCACGTGAATAGCCATTGTGTCTCCGTCAAAGTCGGCGTTAAATCCAGGACAAACTAGTGGGTGAAGTTTGATTGCTCTTCCTTCAACAAGCACTGGTTCAAAAGCTTGAAGACTAAGGCGGTGAAGTGTTGGTGCACGGTTAAGAATAACTGGGTGGTCTTTAATAACATCTTCCAAAATGTCCCAAACTTCTGTTCTTTCACGTTCAACCATACGTTTTGCTGACTTAATGTTTTGTGTAAAGTTAAGTTCAACAAGTTTGTGCATAACAAAAGGTTTAAAAAGTTCCAAAGCCATTTCTTTTGGCACACCACATTGATAAATCTTAAGTTCTGGACCAACAACAATTACTGAACGACCAGAGTAGTCAACACGCTTACCCAAAAGGTTTTGACGGAAACGTCCTTGTTTACCGTTAAGCATTGCAGTAAGTGATTTAAGTTCACGTTGTCTTGCTCCTTGCACAGGTTTTCCACGTTTTCCGTTTTCAATAAGTGCGTCAACAGATTCCTGAAGCATACGTTTTTCGTTACGCACAATAACATCAGGAGCTGCAAGTTCAATAAGTTTTTTAAGACGATTGTTACGAGTGATAACACGACGATAAAGGTCGTTTAAGTCACTGGCAGCAAATCTTCCACCATCAAGTTGAATCATTGGACGAAGCTCTGGAGGAAGCACCGGCAACACATCCATAATCATCCATCTTGGGTTGTTTCCACTTTTAAGAAAAGCTTCAACTGTTTCAAGTTTTTTGATTGCTTTAAGCTTTTTCTGACCTTTTGAAACAGCAATAAGGTCTTTTAATTCTTTTGATTCTTTTTCAAGATCAATTTCTTCCAAAAGTTCGCGAATTGCTTCTCCACCCATTCCTGCGCGGAAAGATTTTTCGCCAAACTCTTCAATTGCATCACGATACTCTTTGTCTGTTATGATTTGTTTTTTAACAAAATTTGTTGTGCCAGGGTCAAGCACAATGTAACTAGCGTAGTAAAGCACTTGTTCCAAATTTTTTGAAGTAAGATCCAAAATGCTTCCAATTCGGCTAGGAATTCCACGTACAAACCAAATGTGAGATACTGGGGTTGCAAGTTCAATGTGTCCCATTCTTTCACGACGAACTTTGCTTTTTGTGATTTCAACACCACACTTTTCACAGTGATGACCTTTGTAGCGAATTCTTTTGTATTTTCCACAGTGACATTCAAAATCCTTGCGTGGACCAAAAATCTTTTCACAAAACAAACCATTCATTTCAGGTTTTAATGTTCTGTAGTTTATAGTTTCAGCTTTTGTCACTTCACCATAACTCCATTTTCTTATGGTTTCTGGTGATGCTATTCCAATTTTTATGGCATCAAAGTTTTTTAGTTCAAACATTTTCTATCTCCTACTCCTCATCTAAATCATCAAACAAACTTCCTGTGCTGAAGTCTTCAAATTCAGATTCTGGCACAATGTCAGTCGACTCACCGGCAATATCATCAAAGTTAAGGTCAACTTCTTGTTCTTCCACTTCTTGTTTTTCATGGTTGTCTTTAAGTTTTATCCAATCAATGTCATCATTTGTAAGTTCACTGATTGCAACTTCTTGGCTGTTTTCATTCAAAATTCTCATATCAAGGCCAAGTGATTGAAGTTCTTTGATAAGAACCTTAAAGCTTTCTGGAATTCCAGGCTCTGCTATTGGTTCACCTTTTACAATGCTTTCATAAACTTTTGTTCTTCCTGCAACGTCATCAGATTTGATTGTAAGCATTTCTTGAAGCATGTTTGCAGCACCATAAGCTTCAAGTGCCCAAACATCCATTTCACCAAACTTTTGACCACCAAACATTGCTTTTCCACCCAAAGGTTGAGCTGTAACCAAAGCATATGGTCCAATTGAACGAGCGTGAATTTTGCTGTCAACCATGTGGTTAAGTTTAATCATGTACATATATCCAACAGTAACTCTGTTTTCAAAAGGCTCTCCGGTTCTTCCGTCATAAAGTTCAACCTTTCCATCTTCACTAAATCCGTTTTCAACCATAAGACCTTGAATCATCTTTTCAGTTGCACCATTAAACACTGGTGTTGCAATTTTCCAATCCAAAGCTTTTGCAACCCGTCCAAGGTGAACTTCCAAAAGTTGTCCTATGTTCATACGAGAAGGAACTCCAAGAGGGTTTAACACAATGTCAACAGGTTCTCCATTTGCAAGAAATGGCATGTCTTCACTTGGAAGAATTCTTGAAACAATTCCTTTGTTTCCGTGACGACCAGACATTTTGTCACCAACAGAAATTTTTCGTTTTTGTGCAATGTAAATTTTTACAACTTTGTTAACGCCAGCTTCAAGTTCATCTTTGTTTTCACGGCTAAACACCTCAACATCAACAACAACTCCACCACGGCCATGTTGAACGCGGAGTGATGTGTCACGAACCTCTCTTGCTTTTTCTCCAAAGATTGCACGCAAAAGTCTTTCTTCTGGTGTAAGCTCTGTTTCTCCTTTTGGAGTAACTTTTCCAACCAAAATGTCACCAGGGCGAACCTCTGTTCCAACTTTAATAATTCCGTTTTCATCAAGGTTTTTAAGTGCTTCTTCTCCAAGGTTTGGAATGTCACGAGTAATTTCTTCTGGTCCAAGTTTTGTTGTTCGACATTTAATGTCTTCAACTTTTAAATGCGAATATTT
>CAMVKM010000074.1 GCA_947168085.1 uncultured Clostridia bacterium
AATTGTGGAAGAAGCTGAAAAACAAAATGAGAAAAAAACACCCGAAACAAAAAATTCGTTTTTGAATAATAAAGATCTTTTGAAAGAAAAAATTAAACAGTTTGTGGACTTTGAAGAAAAACTTTATGGAAAAATGGCAAAAACACGAAAAGTTGCTTCTGCTGTTGTTGCTGCTACCAGTGGTTTTTTTACTGGATATGAATTTATGGAAATGTATAATCTTTTTTATGACACAAATCTTGTTTCTCTTTACAACCAAAATACTGCTGAAATAAACCAAATGAAAATTGATCTTTTGACTAAAGGTGTTGATCCTGAGAAGGTTGATTTACCTGTCTTTAGTGATAGTGTAAAAGAAATTTTGGCAGAAATTGGAATTGATGAAACTGCATCAAGTTCACAGGTGATTTTAGATGCAATGTCCAAAGGAATTTTTGATTTTTCCACCCTTGATCCCCTAACTGGTTGCCAAGTGGCAGCTCTTGTTGCTTTAAGTGCAATTTTTGCTGGTTTTGAGACAAACAACTTTCTTAAAAACAGAATAAAACAACAAGAAACAATAAAAATAGCAAAAGGCGAAGTTCCAACATTTGTTCAAATTGAAGAGGAAAAGAAAGCTAAAAAAGAAAACAAACAAAAACAAAAAGAAGAAGAGTTAAAACTGTAACATAAAAAAGAACACTACTACAAATTTAGTGTTCTTTTTTTATGCTAGTTTTAAAATGTCTAACTCTTTCGTTTTTTAAAATATTTACAAAAACATAAATGAACAAACCAACGAAAAACACAAAACCAATAACAACAGCAATAGAAATGAAAGCCCAAGAAAAAAACAACATTTCTTTTTCTCCTTTTAGGAAACAATTTTTGAACCTAAATCTTTTCCACCCAAAATGTGAATGTGAAGATGCTGAACTTCTTGATGAGCGTTTACACCCTGATTTATGATAATTCTGTAGCCATCAGAAAGCCCCAATTCGTCTTTAATCTCTGCAATTTTTTGAAAAATCTTTTGAATTGCAACCATGCCATCTGTTGCACCCTCAAAGCGAGCATAATGAGCTTTTGGAATTGCCAAGTAATGAATTGGCGCAACTGGATGAATGTCTTTTATGATAAAAAACTCATCACAGTTAAAAACAAAATCTGTTGGAATTTCTCCCTTTGCTAATTTACAAAAAATACAATTCTCCATTTTAATTCCCCTTTTTAATATTTTAATGTTACTTCAGCAAAAACGCCGTCTTCAAACAAATCTACAATTTTTGCTTGAACCATGTCTCCTGACTTTAAATCATCTTTTTTTACATAAACTTTTGTAAAATTTTCACTGTGACCAGACAAATAGCCCCCAGCAAATTCTTGTTCAAGCAAAACTTCTTGCGTTAAACCAATTTGGCTTTCCAAAAATTCTTTTGCAAGAGCATCACGAAGATTTGTCACTCTTTCAACACGTGCTTTTACAACATCATCTGGCAAAAGTGGATATCTTGCAGCCGCAGTTCCATTTCGTCTTGAATATGGAAAAATGTGAATAAAAGCAAAACCAGCCTGTTTAATAGTTTCAAGTGTTTCCTCAAAATCGTCATCTGTTTCAGTTGGAAAACCAACAATAAGGTCAGTTGTTATGGCACAATTTGGAAATGTGTTTTTTATCATTTCAATTTTTTTCAAAAATTCTTGGGCTGTGTAGTGTCTGTTCATGTCTTTTAGTGTTTTGTTTGCCCCACTTTGCATTGAAAGATGAAAATGCGGACAGAAATTTGGCATTTCACTCAAAGCTTTTAAAAACTCTGGCGTTATTATTTTTGCTTCCATTGAACTAAATCTTATGCGAGCTCTGATGTTTGCCAGTGAATCCACAAGACAAATCATGTCACTTTTTATGTCTTGCCCCCAAGAGGACAAATCAATTCCCGTCAAAACAATTTCTTTGCTTGTTTTTGCCATGTTAAAGGCTTCAATCACAATGCTTTCAAGGCTACGGCTTCTGCTTCTGCCACGAATGTATGGAATTAAACAATATGAACAAAAATTGTTACATCCATCCTGAATTTTCAGATATGACCTTGTTCTGTGCTTTTTTGGCCCATCCATTTCCTCATAATCTGGTGATGGCTCAACCACAAAACACCCTTTGTTTCCCATCATTTGCGTAAGCCATTGTTTTCCGCTTGTTCCAACAAGAAGTTCAACATTTGGCTTTTCTTCAAAGTTTTTTGGTTCATTTTGTGAAGCACAACCACAAACCAAAATTTTTGCATTTGGTGAAAGTTTTGATATTTTTGAAAGCATTTGTCTTGAGTTTCGTTCTGCTTCATTGGTTACGGCACAAGTTGAAAGCACAACAAAATCGGTGTCTTGTTGTGGTTTGTCTTGAATTTCATAGCCAAGACTTTCAAATGTGTTTGCTAGACTGTCGGCTTCATATTGATTAACCTTGCAGCCAAGCGTTAAAAATGCAATTTTTTTCATAAGTTTTTCCTTTTAACAAAATTCATCAAATTCATAAAGCACTAGTGAAGACAACACAATTCCCGCAGTTTCACCTCGCAAAATATTTTTTCCTAGTGACAAAGTTTTTGCTCCTACCTGCTTAAAAGCAAAAATTTCATCTTCAGCAAATCCTCCCTCACTTCCAACAATTATGGCAGTGCTCAGACTTTTGTTTAAACTTTTTAGCACATCTTTTGCCGGTGTTTTGTCTTTTTCATACGCCACAACAACTTGGTCAAAACCTTTTAAAAGTTCAATGGTTTGAGAAAACGTTTTTGTGTTTTCAATTTGCATTGGGCATGCTCTGCCACTTTGCTTGCAAGCTTCAAGAGAAATTCGATTAAACCTGTCTAGTTTTTTTTCATCTGGTTTTACCACGACAAACTTACTTAAAAAAGGCACAAATGATTTAACCCCCAATTCAGTGCACTTTTGAATCAAAAAATCCATGTGTTCATTTTTCATAACCGCTTGAAAAATTGCTAAATTTGGCAAAACACTGTTGATTTTGTTTTTACGCATAATTGTTGCCGTTGTTTGCGACTTTTCAATGTTTTTAATAACACAAACAAATTCAAAATTGTTTGAAGAAACCAGAATTTCATCACCTGTTTTCATCCTTAAAACCTTTGAAATGTGATTATGCTCATTGCCTTGAATTACAATTTTGTCTTCAAAAATGTTTTTTTCATCAACAAAAAATCTTCTTGCCATTTTATTTATCCTTTTATCTTTTTTTATTATAGCAAAACATTAAAAAAAAAGCAAGCAATAAAAACAAAAAAGTGCTAACCCCACTTTTTATCGTATGTAAGTATTAAGATCT
>CAMVKM010000075.1 GCA_947168085.1 uncultured Clostridia bacterium
TCCCAGCATTTGTTCCGCTAACCTGTCCAGAAACTGTTAGTTTGGTTGTGTCATAAGCAGTCCAAGAAACATTTTGTAAATTGCTGTTAAAAGTTAGTGTTCCACTTTGGCTTGGCAAAGCACTTGCATCAACACTTGCCTTTGCAATGGTCCAAACAAGTGTTATTGCATTTGTTGTGTTATCGTCAGCCCACTTATAATTCTCTTTCGGTGCAATAAAAATCTTGTAAGTTCCCGCATTTACTGCTGTTTGATCACCAGAAATGGTCATTGTGCTTTCATTGAATCCTGTTAATATTGGTGCTTGGCTGCTTCCATTAAAAGTTAATTCTGCAGAAATTGTTGGTTTTGTTAATCCCATTTCAACAATTGACCAATTAAAAGTTTTTGGTGCAGTTGTTCCATCGCTCCATTTTGTTGTGTTAATATCTTTTAAAGTAACAGTAACATTGTATGTTCCAACATCTGAAGCTTGACTTGTTCCACTTAAAATCATTGTTTCATCTGAAAAATCATTTAAATCAACAGTTTGAATACAACCATTGTAAACATAACTTGCGGTTTGTAATGTTGTGTTTGCTTGTTTAAACAAAAGTTTTGGAAATTGATTTTTTTGAAAAATCCAATTGTTCGTGCTGTAGCTTGCCGCAAAACCACTTGGCTTTGTTCCATCGGCTGTTGAAAGCATATTTGCTCTTGCTAGTTGATAAGAACTGTTGTTTGTGTTTGTGAAAATAGCATCAGTAGCAGCATAAATTCCACCCGTTAATGCTGAAACTTGATAGTCATTATTTGCGTAGCAATTATTTAATGTAACTCGTGAGTAGGCACCTTGTCCTCCAAGAATCTGTCCCACGCGAGAATTTGCTGTAACAGGAGAATTGTTGTAACAGTTTGAAATTGTTAAATAATTTAAATTTCCACTTGCTCCATCTCGCAAAACCCCAACAATGCCGCCAACCAAATAAGTTGTTGCACCTGTTCCACTTATTGTGCCCGTGTTGTAACAATCTTCAATAACATAAGTTGACCTGTGCAAACATCCAGCAATTCCGCCAATAATTCTATCTCCCCAGTTTGTCAAATTTCCAGTGTTAAAACATCTTCTGATGGTAATTCCACCATTACCAGCAGATGAAGATCCAAAAATACCCCCTGCGGTAGCATTGTAAGGAATTTCAACAGAACCATTGTTTTCACAATCGATAATAGTTGTTGTTGATGTTCCATCAAAATAAGATAATATTCCAGCCGCACCATCACCAGATGTAATTTTTCCATAGTTTTTGCAATTGTAAATATCAATTTTGTAATTACATTGGGCAACAATTCCAGCACTAAAAACTGAAGTTTTATTTATAGGCACTAAAATATTTCCAAAATTTACACAATTTTTAACAGTTACAGTACATCTTGCAACACCCATAATTCCTGCTGCAAATTGACTGGTGCTTTCAACCGAACCGCTGTTTTGGCAATTTTCAACACACACCAAAACAGACCTGTTATTAGGGTTGGCATCATTTCCAAAAATACCCGCACAGCCATATACTCCTTTGATATTGCCCGTGTTGTAACAATCTTTTATTGTTGTCTTAGATATGCCCACACCACCAAGAATTCCACCAATGCTGTTACCAGATGCTGTTACATTGCCAGTGTTATAAGAATGTAAAATGCTAATAACAGAATTCACATCAACACATCCAGTAACCCCACCAATGTTGTGTGTGTCTGCCGTAACATTTCCTTTGTTTCCACAATTTTTAATTGTTGTTTCACCTAACATATAACCCAAAATTCCACCATCATTGGTGGCACCATTAACAGCGCCTGTGTTTAAACAATTTAAAATAGAACAAACGGCGTTATTCCAAGTGGCTCCACAAATTCCAGCAACAGCACTTTGACCTGTAATGCTGCCACTACTTTTACAATTGGATATTGTAATTGGTTTTCCAGCAGCACCAACAATTCCACCAACGTTGTGCAACACCGCAGAAACATCACCTGAATTTTGACAGTTGTCAACAACACCACTTGTGGCATTATCGTTATGTAGCCCCAAAATTCCACCAACTGACCAAGCACTGCTGGAAATATGCCCTGAATTTTGACAATTTTTAATTTCAAACACAGCACCCTCATAAGTTATTCCACAAATCCCACCAACATTGGACATGTCATTTAAACTTTCAATTTGAGCTGTGTTTTCACAATTGAAAATGTTACATTTGTTATAAATGCAACCAACAACTCCACCAATTGAACTTTCAGATGATGAAACTTTGCCAGTGTTGGTGCAATTTGTTATAAGTAAAAGTTTGTCTTGAGCATTTGTGCAACCAACCATACCTCCAGCCTCAGTTCTACTCGCTGATATAATTCCTGAATTTGTGCAATTTGAAATGGTTCCAGGTGAAACAATTAATCCAATCATCCCTCCCGTACGCATTCCCGCGTTCACATTACCCAAATTTTGGCAGTTGTTAATTGTAATATATTTTTGATTGTATCCAACATAACCAACAATTCCCGCTGTATCATATTGTCCTGAGTTTGTTACTGTTCCTGAGTTTGAGCAACCATCTATGTTAATAAGTGTTTGTCTTTGATCGGCAAAATTGCCGACAATTCCACCAATATTATTTCCATTTGTTGTTATATTTCCTTGATTATCACAATTTTTTACAGTAATAAAGCCAGCACCATTATTACTTCCAAGAATTCCGCCTATATAACTTACTCCACTAACATCACCATAATTTGTACAACCATCGAAAACAACTTGTTTTAATAATGCATTATTTATTGTACCTAAAATTCCACCATTACAATTACCCGTTCCTGTTATTGTTCCATAGTTTCTACAATTTTTAAAAACGGAAGTTGTGCTTGATGTAAACAATCCACCAACACACCCACCAATATAATGAAGTCCTGAAATGTTGGCTTTATTATAACAATTTTCCAATTTTATGGTTGTAGCTTCTGCAATAAAACCACCGACTGAAGCAACGTTTTCTGTTCCATAGTATCCAATTGTTCCGCTTTCGATACCAAGGTTTTTAATTTCACCATTAAAAACAAAACCAAAAAGTCCAGGTCTTTTGTAACCATCATGTGATGATATAAGATCATCAGCATCTACCACTAAATTATAAATTTTGTGGTTATCACCATCATAAAAATACACGCCATTAAAATCTTCAGTTTGATTGATTGGAATCCAATGCACATTATTTAAATTGATATCTGTTGTCTGTTTAAAGTAACAACCAGAAAGTGCAACATAATT
>CAMVKM010000076.1 GCA_947168085.1 uncultured Clostridia bacterium
CTTAAAATTTCGGTTTCTGCAACAGTTTGAATGCCATATTCATCCACAAGCCCCAAGTTGTCTTGACTGTTTGTGTGGTAGCCCCTGTCAAGATAATTCATGTCTTGAGAGTAAGCCCGCACCCCAACTTGGTTTATCACTTGAAGCTGAAGTGAAGACAGCACATATTCAAGCTGAACAAGTGCAAAATTGTGATTTATGTCATTTCCAAAAAGGTAGTCCAAATTTATGGCTTTTTCGTCTTCGGGGTCAATCTCATAATCTTCGTTAGTTTGCTGATTTTGTGTTTCATCACCAATTTCACTTTCGGTGTTTGCCCAATCATAACCTTTTGTGCTGTCAAGGTTCATAACACAAATTGGCGCAGCAAAACAAACATCACCATAGCAAAATCTTGCCCAAATTTTTAATTTAAAACTAATTTGAGCATCAACATAAACCATTACATCAGAAAATTGATAATCTTCTTCTGGAAACAAAACGCAACTTTTGTATTCAGAATAGTTCATGTTTGTTAATGAATTTTTTTCATATTCAGATTCTTCGGCTTTTTTGCCTGGGTTAAAGTAGTCTTCTGCCAAAATTCCTTCAACTTCCATTGCATCAACTTTTGGAATTGGCTCATTAAAGGCGCTTCCGTCAACATATGCTTTTAAATTTTCAAGCAAAACATTTAAAGGTTCTTCAAAATCCACAAAAAAGCTATTGCCTGAAAACGAAAACAGCGCATCATAAACACCATTTCCATTGATATCATAAAAATTGCTTTCATCTTCAAAAAATGGTTCAGCAAATGTCTTTACTTGTTCTTGATAATTTAAAGCATTTTGGCCAATAACTTCTTCAAGCAAAAAATCTTTAAAATCTTTTGCGACATCGCCGTCAACATCAAAATCACCAAAGCTAAAGCCAAGAAAAGAAAAGTTTTTTAGTATTTGAGAAACAAGATTTTCGTAATCTTGAGCATTTTTGCCGGCATCATAATCAGTTTTAAACTCCGTTTCAAAAAGGTTGTTTGCAACAATTTCAACAAGTCTAAGCCTAAAAAATGGTTCAAAAGTTTCAACATAATGTTGTTCATAACTTTCAGCATCTTCTAGCTGCCCAAGGCTTAAAATCCAAGCAAATTGATTGCTTTTTTGAATTGTTAGATTTGTTCCATCATAGCTCCAACCTGTTGTAACTGCCTCAATTGCAAACGCATTTGTGTCACCAATTGTTTCGTTTCGTGTTTCTGGCATGATTGAACTTAATGACAAAACATAATCATCTGCAAATTCTTTTGTTGTTTGTTTGATTTCTTGACCATTTGTTCCACCACCAAAATGCCCCACCAAAAAGTGTGTGGCATAAGATGACAAAACATAAAATTGCATTTCAAGGTCTTCATAAAAACGCCTGCGCTCGCTGTTTGTTTCTTGATTATCTGACTCTTGATCTTGCTGCGGAACAGACATTAATTGAACGCCCTTAAATGCTTTTATTTGGTCTTCAAAATAGGTGTAGTTTCCACTTTCATCTGTAGCAAAAAGTGTTTCTGGTGTTGGAATGTTGTCATAATTTATGGTGCCTCCACCAATGTTTCCACTTATGGGTCCATGATTTACAATTTCTGGACCTTTTCCTGATGGGCTAAAATTTGAGTAGCAGCCTGGAAAACAAAAAAGGAAGGCAACTACAAACAACAACCCAAAAAATCTGGTTATCAATTTTGTCATATTGCCCTCCCGAAAAAAACTTTTTTCTCCTTTTTCATGTTTTCATTGATTTAAATGATTAATCTGTTGGATATGTAACCCAACCGAAGATGTCTGGTGCATATTTGCAGAACAACCACATCAAAAGCACAAGAACAAAAATACAAACAAATCCAATGATTGCATTAATCATTCTGGCTTTTGCTTCTGTTCTTTTGTCAGCGCTGTCTGCTCTTGCAAGGTTCACTCCCAAGTAAATTGAGTAGAAAATTCCACCAGCAGCAACAATAATCATAACAGGAACAAGAATAATTGCAGCATACTTAAAGATTTCTTCTGCAAGAGTGTTAAGACCGCCTGTTGGATCCTCACCATCGGCAAGTTGCATAAATCCTAAAGCAAGATCAAAAAAGTTCATAAAACTACCTCCGTTTTTCTCATATGTATCATTTGCAGTTCAAAAACTTTTATGCCAAAAACAAATGAAAACATATTTGTATGGCTATATCATAACAAAAAATTTTAAATAATGCAAACGTTTTTAGGCAATTTTTTTAAAAATTTTTAAATTTTTTTAATTTTTTTCTAAAAATTTTGAGTTTTTTAGCATTTTTTGGTATTTTGTGAAAGATTTTTTAATAAATTTTTTAAATTTATTCCAAAATTTTAAATATTTTGTTTTTTTGCTTTCTTTCATATTTTTTCTTATATATAAAGAATAAGCAAAATTTTTGTTCATTTTTGTTTGCTTTTTTCTTTTAATGTGTGTTATAATGATTGCATATGAAAACCTTGGAGGAAAAAAATGAACAAGTTTTTTAAATATCTTTTGTTCTTCGTGTTCGTGTTTTTAGGTTGCTGGATTGTTGGCGGATGCGTTGGAAGTTATTTAGATTATGGAACAATTAATTTTAATGACATTTTAAAATTTGATGGGCAATTTACATTAATAATTCCTGTTGTGTTGTTTGCTGTCGTTTTTCTTTTTCTTTTGCTTAGACTCACCGACGAAAAAAAAGGTGGACTTTTTAAAAGCAGCAAAAAAGTAAAAGATGACCAATACAAACCAAAACAATTTTTTGACAGCAAATGGCTGACAGAAAAAGAAATGGACAAAAAGTACCCTGTTGTTACCTTTTCACAACTTGGTGGAGTTAAAGCGGGAATTCCATTAAGAGCCGAAATGAAGGGACATGACATTCACATAAACTTTAAGTATGAAAACTGGCATGCTCTTTGTATTGGTACTAGTGGTGTTGGTAAAACCCAATGTTTTGTTGACCCAATTATTCAAATTTTGGGAGCATGTAAAGACAAACCTGGAATTGTTGTTAATGACATGAAAGGAGAACTTTTTCATGACAATAGTGAGTATCTTAAATCAAAAGGCTACAATGTTGTTAGTTTAAATCTTCGTGAAACATCAAAATCCACTCGTTGGAACC
>CAMVKM010000077.1 GCA_947168085.1 uncultured Clostridia bacterium
ATGGAACTGGCACAATTGATGACCCTTATCTTGTTGAATCAGCTGAAAACTTGGCATATATAAGTGCAAATTACAATCAAAACAATATTCACGCAAAATATTTTAAGCAAACTGTTAATATTGATTTAAGCAATAGACAGTGGACACCAATCAATAATGCCGCAACAGCTGAATACACATATTTTTATGATGGAAATGGTTTTTATGTAACAAATTTAAATGTTACAACCACAAATGGTTTTGCTGGGCTTTTTGGTTGTAACTTTTCTGGTTATATTATGAATTTAGGTATTGAATCTGGAACAGTTAAAAGTCAAGATTCAGGCACATGTGTAGCAGGGCTATGTGGCAGGTTACATGATGCAAAAGTTGTAAATTGTTACAATAAAGCAAATGTAACAAGTTCAATTTATGCAACAGGTGGAGTTATTGGCTCTGTAACTTTTTCTGAGGTCATAAATTGCTACAATACAGGGACAATCACAAGCACAAATAATGATGTTGGTGGTGTTGTTGGTAATGAAAGTGGGGACGCAACTTACAAAAATTGTTATAACACAGGAGCAATTACTGGAGTAAGTTGGGTTGGAGGTTGTTTTGGTGGCGCGAATAATTCAATTCATGTTGAAAATTGCCAAAATTCTGGTGTGATTAATGGATCAAGTGATACTGGAGGAGTTGGTGGTGGAACGGGAAATAACACAACAATTTTTATTGAAGGCTGTTCTAACACTGGGGCAGTAAATAGTAATACAAGAGTAGGTGGAATTATTGGATGTATATCTAATTCAAGTTCACCTTGTCTTATCTTAAATTGCGTAAATGAAGGTTATGTTAAGTGTGATGGTTCTCAAGTTGGTGGTATTGCTGCCTATTTAGCTTCTAATTCTATTGTAAAAAACTGTTCAAACAACGGAAAGGTTGAGGCAGTAGGGGGAAATATTGGCGGAGTTGTTGGAGTGTGTGGTGCCAGTGGAACAACAGCCACTATTTCACATTGTTCAAACTCAAATGGAGTTACAATTACCGGCAGCGGTAATAGCATTGGTGGAATTGTTGGATCAACACAATATGTTGGCATTGTGGACAATTGTTACAACACAGGAAAAGTTTCAGGGAATCAATGGGATGTTGGTGGAATTGTTGGATGCGGCAATGGGCAAAGCATTACACTTACAAATTGTTACAACACAGCAGAAGTTTATGCTAACCTTGGAAGTTTTGGTGGCATAATGGGTATAATTTATGCGATAAATGCAAGAGTTGAAAAATGTTACAACACTGGTTATTGTCACTCGCCAGGTTCTGGTGGTGGAATTATTGGAAGTTGTAGAGCCTACAGCACTTTTGTTTCATGTTGCTATAATTTGGGTGATGTTATAGCTGAAACAGGCGGAGATGCTGGTGGAATTATTTCAGCAGTTCAAACAACTAATTCAAATATGCCAACAGTAGCAATTTCAAATTGTTTTAATGTTTCAACCATTACGGCAGTAAGATATGGTGGAGGAATTGTTGGATCCATGATATCATCATCAGATGTAAAACTAAAATCTTGTTATTGCACTCATTCAGCATTGCGTGGGAATGTTGCAGGACAATACATTGAATCTGAATGTCAAGCGGGTATGGCTGTTGCCGACATGAAATGTGGCAGTGGGGCAAAACCAACTGCTTTTGCAAACAGTTACACAGCAGCTGATTGGCTGTTTGTTAGTGGGCAATATCCAGCTTTTAGAAAAATTTTGGCAAATCCAGAAATTACACAAGAGTTTACTTACAATGGCACAGCAAAAACACTAATGGTTTGCGGCTTTGACACAAACTACATGACAATTTCAGGAAACACTGCCACAAATGCTGGCACTTACACTTGCACGCTAACACTTAAAAATGCAAGCACTTCCGTTTGGGAAGATGGCACAACTGCTGCAAAAACGCTAACTTGGACAATTGACCGAGCCACAATTGACGAAAGCTTGTTGCCCACACAAAGTGGTAACTTAAACTACACAGGAAATTCACAAAATGTTTCATGGAGCGTCTTTGATTCAAGCAAAATAACAGTTGGTGGAACAACAAGTGGCACGAATGCGGGAACCTACAAAGCAACCTTCACTCCAACAGCAAACTACAAGTGGGCAGATGGAACAACTGAAGGAAAAACAGTTGAATGGACAATTAACAAGCAAACACTAACAAATCCAAGCCTTGACCTTCAAAACAATGAAACAACATTTACTGGAACAACACAAGACATAACAAATATTTTGCTAAACTTTAACCCAAGCATTATGATGCTTCAAGGAAACACACAGGCACTAAGAGCCGGAACATACATTTTTATGGTCTACATTAAAGATGAACACAAGAACAATTATGTTTTTGAAAATGGCAGAGATTTTGTTATGATTTCATGGACAATTTTGCCATTTAACATAGAAAATGCAACAGTTAGTGTTGGTGGGAATTAACCTTTGTGTAAGATAAAAACCAAAAAAAGTGCTAAAATTGGCACTTTTTTGTTATTTTAAGTGGGGAAAACAAGTGTGGGTTGGAGAATGTGTTTGAGATAGTTTAGGTGATATTTTAGTGAAACAGACAGCAGTTTACATTAAAAAAATTAAAGCGTAAAGTCTTTTTTAATAGAATTCTTTGCGTTTTTAAAAATTAGGAAAAAATTTTTAATATTTTTTACTTTTACGCATAGTTAGGAAAGTTAATTCTAAAAAACTTAACCCAAACTTTTAATAAAAAAATTAAAAAAAACAAAAAAGAGTAGGAGTTACTCTTTGTTTTTTCTAAAACCAATACAAATAATTCCAGAAATCAAGCCCATAACAGAGCCAAAGGCAATGTCATTTAGGGTGCTTAAATTAATTAAAAACTTTCCATCAAGAACTGAAAAAATTAGGAAAGCCAAAAAATAAATTAACTTTTTTTAAAATTA
>CAMVKM010000078.1 GCA_947168085.1 uncultured Clostridia bacterium
CAATAGCATTAATTCTTTGAACAAAAAGTTTTGACTTTAGACAATTAGCCCCCAAATTGGATGGCAAATCAAACATGCCCAAATTCCCCCTTGACAAAGCCAGAGCCGAAAGTGTTTGTAATTCAGCTTCAAATCCTTGATGATTTTTAAAACAAACATCAAATTTTGGACAACTAACACAAATTTGCTTCTTTGCTTCTTTTGAAACAAAAGAAACAGCTTGTGTTGGTGAAATGCCGGTTTTTGTCATTGAAACAAAAGTGTTTTGCATGGCCAAAAACAAATTGCTTGTGTCTAAAAGCTTTTTGGACAATTTTTCTTTGCTTTTGTTTATGAAAAATCTGGCAGAAAAATCTTCATTTTCAGCAATAACAAACACTTTGATTTTTTTTAATGTTTTTTTGCTTAAAATCAAAAACAAAAGTCCCGCAATCACTGTAGGCAAAAAAAGTAGTGGCTCAAAAGTTGAAAAAAAGTAAAAATTTTCGAAACAATCAACAAAAATAGCACCCAAAACAGCAAAAATAGGCAACGAATTTTTTGTTAAACAAAGAACAATGGCAAGCAGTGTAAGGAACAAAAATGTGTTATATTCCATTGAAGAAAACAAACTTCCAACTCCAAGCAGCAAAGAAAAACTTAAACTTGAACTTGTACTAAAAACAAAAGATAACACTAAAGCAAGAAACACAAAAATTGCTTTTGACACATAAAAATACGGCAAACTTTCAATTCCTGCCCCTAACGCCAAAAACAAAACGCCAGCACAAAGCATTTCATCAACACTGTATTTTCGTCTTAATCCACGAAGCAACAAACTTTGCATGAAAAACAAATAAGCATACATGCAAACCAAGCCAATAACAAGATGGCAAACCGCATTTAAAAAAGCATCTAAGGAATACGTGTTAAAGTAAAAAAACAATGCTTGAGACAAAAAGGCATAAAGGCCTATAAAAATTTTGTTTAGTGGTTTTTTAAACTTGTAGTGAAGAGCAAAAAACAAAACAAACACAAAAACTGTGCAAATTGCACATAAAAAATCTTGCAACTGAAAACTGACAATCAAACTAGTTGCAACATACATAGGAGCCACAACAAAAATCTTTTGATTGCACCAAACAAGTGCAAAAAGCATTCCAAAAGCAAAAGGCCTTAGCCCATTGATTTGAGCAAACTGCAAAACTACAAACAAAAAGAAGAAAAATATGTATTTTAAAATTTCAAAAAAAATTGATTGCTTTGTTAGAGTTTTCATTTCATCACCAAAAACAATTATAAACCTAAAAAGACAAAACAAATTGTTAATTTTTTTTGTATTTTTTGTTTTTTTGAAGTTTTTTGACAAAATAAATAGTTGTTATGGTTGATTTTTTTTTGATTTTGAGTTAAAATTAGCAAAAACAAACAAAAGGAAATCACTATGCGCATATGTGTTCTTGGAAGTGGAAGTAAAGGTAATTCAACTTATGTTGAAACAGAGCATTCAAAAATTTTGATTGATGCAGGCCTTTCAAACAAAGAACTTGAAACAAGACTTGAACTTTTAAAAATTAACCCTAATGACATCGACGCAATTTTAATAACACACGAACACAGTGACCACATTAAAGGTGTTGGACAATTTGCAAAAAAACACAATGCAAAAATTTTTGCAAACAGAAAAAGTTGGGACTACATTTCAAACAAATTTGATGACATTCCAACAAATTGTCAAATTGAATTTTCAGGACAAGATTTTTGGGTAAATGACCTTGCTGTTCAAACTTTTGATGTTGATCATGATTCACTTTCTTGTGTGGGCTTTTCTGTTGTTGAAAACAACAAGCGCTTCACAATTGCCACCGACCTTGGGCATGTTACACAAAATGTTGTTGAAAAACTAAAACAAAGTGATTTTGTTGTTTTGGAATCCAATCACGACATTGAAACACTTAAAAAAAATCCAAACTATCCTTATGTTTTAAAACAACGAATTTTATCAAACCACGGCCACATAAGCAACGACACATGTGCTGAAACAATTTTGCAAATGCTGGGCTACAAAACAAGAGCAGTTTTGCTCGCGCACTTAAGCGAACAAAACAACTCACCCAGCCTTGCCCTAAACACATTAAATCAAAAACTTTTGTTGAATCAAATTGATTCTCGTGAAATGTTTTTTGTTGATGTTGCTAATCAAAACAAACCAAGTAATATTTTTAAATTAAAAAACGTTGAATAAAAATGTTTGATTTACAAAAACTACTTTTATGGAAACCAAAAAATTTGAGAAAACAAAAAAAGCAAAAATATGGGGATTTGTTTTGTTTGGATTTTTAACCACAATCTTTTGTGGAATTTTGTGTTTGCAAAATTTTTTATATAATTTCAACCAAGAAAAAAACTCTCATATCACAGAAATTGAAAATGAAAAAATTTTAGATGAAAATTAAAAAACAGGCGTTATTTTGCTTGTTTTTTAATTTTTTAACATGTTTTTCAACATTTTTTAAGTTTTTTTACTAAAATTTTTGCAAAACAAAAAAACTAAATTTTCAAGTCACACAAAAATGTGGCGCACTTGCTTTTGCCATTTTCATCAACAACAGTGATTCCATTTGCTTGACATTTTCCATTTTTGTTAAAAACACAATTTTGTGCAGCACAATCAAGAACGATGTTTTTTATGTGCCTAGAATTTTCGTAGGATGGGGCCACATCAAACATTTTTTTTGAAAAATCTAAGTCATCTTTTTGAATTGTATTTTCCGTTTCAAAACATTTGCAAAAGGCATTTTTTGAAATATCACCCAAGCCAGCCAAACAT
>CAMVKM010000079.1 GCA_947168085.1 uncultured Clostridia bacterium
CCAAAGTACCCAACTTTCCCCTTTTTGAAATTAAACCAAGCAAGAGGGCGCTTGGAATGGCGACTCAGAAGGGGCTCGAACCCTCGACCTTCGCCGTGACAGGGCGACGCTCTAACCAGACTGAGCTACTGAGCCAAAAATAAAAAAGTCAAAAAATATATAGCAAGCATTTTTGTCAGAAATGCCCTGTTAAAATCTATATATAATGGTCGGGGTGGAGGGACTCGAACCCCCGACCCCATGATCCCAAATCATGTGCGCTAATCCAACTGCGCTACACCCCGAAGTCATTTGACATAGTATATAATACATTATTTTTTACAAAAAGTCAACAATTTTTCATAAATTTTTTTGAAAAAATCAAAATTTTTTTTATTAAAAATTTTTTTGATTTTTTTGTTGCAAAATCGACTTATATGTTATATAATTAATATTATGATTGAAGTAAAAGAAGTGAAAACAAAAAGGGAGAAAAAACAATTTGTGGACTTCCCTGTTAAATTATATAAAAATTGTCCACATTACGTACCAAATTTAAGAGGAGATGAACTTGCCCTCTTTGATCCAAAGAAAAATGTTTCATATAGTGATTGTGACATTGTTTTTTATTTGGCATTAAAAGATGGAAAAGTTGCTGGAAGAATTTGTGGAATCGTTCAAAAAATATACAACAAAAAGCAAAACGAAAAACGTGTTAGATTTACAAGGTTTGATGTTATAGAAGATTTTGAAGTTGCAAAAATGCTTCTTGACAAAATTGAAGAATGGGCAAAACAAAAAGGCATGGAAATAGTTCATGGGCCACTTGGATTTAACGACATTGACCGTGAAGGACTTTTGGTTGAAGGTTTTGATGAATTATCTACTTTTGAAGCAGACTACAGTTACCCTTATTATGCTCAATTTTTGGAAAAATTGGGTTACACAAAGGAAGTTGATTGGCTTGAATTTCAAATAAAGCCCCAAAAAAAAGTTAATGATCGTATTGCAAGACTTGCTGATACTGTTAAAAAACGCTATCATCTCACTGTTGCTAAAGCAAAAAACAAAAAAGAATATATAAACAAGTATATGGAAGGCATTTTTGAGTGTATTGATGATGCTTATGGTGATCTTTATGGGGTAATCCCCTACACAAAACCTTTGCAAGAGCAAATTGTGAAACAATTTAAATTAATGATTTCTTTGGATTGTATGGTAACAGTGTTGGATGAAAACCAAAAGGTTATAGGATTTGGCTTTGGACTTCCTTCTCTTGCTAAAGCGGTTCAAAAATCAAAAGGAAGACTTACCCCACTTGGAATTATGAGAATTTTGTATGCAACAAAACATATCAAAATATTTGACTTTGGACTAATTGCTGTAAGAAAAGAATATCAAGGAAAAGGATTGACTGGAATAATTTTTCAAGAAATGATAAATCAAATGAGCAAATATGATATTGACTATTGTGAAACAAACCACAGCCTTGAAACCAACCAAAAAATCATACTTTCTTGGAAAAATTTTGAACACAAACAACACAAAAGAAGACGTTGTTACTGGAAACATTTAACAAATTTAAAAAAGGATTAAAATATTTTTAATTCTTTTTTATATAAAAGGAAAAATAATGGAAAATATTACAAAATTTTTAGTAAAAACAGTAAAAAAAGCATCAAAACTTATCACTCCAAAATTTGAAGTTAAAGCAAAAGATGACAAAGGTGACCTTGTTACAAACTTTGATTTTGAAATTGAAAAATTTATTATTTCACAAATTAAAACCCACTATCCTAATTTTGATATTGTTAGCGAAGAATTTAATTCTTTAAAAACTGTCAGTCAAAACTGTTTTGTTATTGACCCAATTGATGGAACAGTTAATTTTGCTCATGGCATACCTCTTTGGGGCATACAAGTTGCTTGCATAAAAGATGGAGAAACTTGCTGTAGTGTGATTTTTTTACCAAAACTAAAGGAATTATATTATGCTGACAGCTTTGGTGCATTTTGTAACAACAAACAAATTCATGTGAAAACAAGACCAATTTCACAAGCAATTTTTGCTATTGATGGTCACAACAGAGCGCCAAGCATTGTAAGAATGCAAAATGCTAAACGAAATTTTAGAATTACAGGAGTTTCTTGTGTAAACTATGCATGGACAGCAAAAGGAATTTACAGTGGTGTTATTTACAAACTAAACCATTGCTGGGATTATATTCCTGGTGAGTATTTAGTTAAACAAGCTGGTGGAATTATTTCTGATTTAGATAATGAACATATTGCTGCATGTGATAAAGAATGTTTTGACATTCTAAAAAAGGAATGTGGTTACTTTAAAAACGATAAAGCAACTGCTGTTCATGATTAAAAATGTCTTAATCTAAGACATTTTTATTTTTTACAATTTACTATTTTTTGAATTGAAACTTCAATGTATTTTGAAAGATAAAAAAGTATAACACTAAAAACTAATGTTAGTATAAAAACTAAAATGTAATTTAAAATGGGATAAATTGTGATTGTTAAAACTGATAAACTGCCAACCATTAAACATTGCTGAACAATATAAAACTCATATGAAAATTTGTCTGAAATATCCAAAAATTTAATTGAATTTTGTGATGATATTTCAATGATGCTTAAAAATGAAAAAGTAAAACATACCCCCATAATCATACAAAGCCAATGCTTTAAAGTATATATGTCAAAACTTAAATAAGAAAAACATCTTGCCGACATTGGCAGTAGGTGCATTAGGCG
>CAMVKM010000080.1 GCA_947168085.1 uncultured Clostridia bacterium
GCAATTTCTCTGCCGCAATATGTAAACTGTGGTGTAATGTCTGGAATTGCAACAACTTTTTTAAAAGTTGGGTATTGTCCACTTACAAACAGCCAATCACCTGATGTGTAACTATCAGCAAAAGCAGTTGGCTTTGTGCCATCGCCACATTTCATGTTTGCATCAGCCACACTTGCCTGGCAATCTGATTCTATGTATTGCCCACCAGTTGAACCACGCAAATTAGCATGTGTGCAATAACATGATTTTAATTTTAAATCAAAACCAGCTGTAGAACCAACAATTCCTCCACCATATCTTGTTGCTGTAATGGCTGAAACATTAAAACAATTTGAAGCAGCAACTGTTGGTGTATTAGAATTTGCTTGAATTGCACCAACAATTCCACCAGCATCTCCATTAACAGATTCAATTTCTCCTAAATTATAACAATTTAACACAAAAGTTGAATAAGCTCTTGCACTTCCCACAATTCCACCACAAGGACCTTCCCCATGAACATACCCTGTGTTGTAACATTTTTCAATTGTTACATTTTTTGCATAAATGATTCCTATAATTCCACCTTGGGTGCCTTTTCCACTGTTAACTTCTGCTGTATTATAGCAATTTTTGATTGTAACACTAATATTTTCTGCTTTACCAACAATTCCACCAATATCATATGAGCCATTGAATATCTTCCCTGTGTTATAGCAATTGTCTACTGTGCTTATATACAAAGATCTGCCAATAATTCCGCCAACACCATGATCACCACCACTAACTTGCCCTGTGTTAAAACAATTTTTAATTGTCGCAGTTGTGTTGTTCTCTCCGTTTACCCCACAAATTCCACCAACTCCCCAACTTGATGTGCTTTTCACTTCTCCAATGTTTGAGCAATTTTCAATTAAAACATTTGTGTAGGAACGGCCACACATTCCCCCAACACAAGCATCTGTTGCTTTAATATTTCCGCTATTTTTACAATCTTTGACGGTGCAATAGTATCCACCAACATAAGCAATAATGCCACCTGCACTGTTTGTTTTTGCTGTGATATTTCCTGAATTTAAACAATTTATTATTGTTGTCTCATCAACATTATTTGCATTATCTCTAAACCCAACCATGCCACCAGCCTTAGACCCACTTCCAGTTGAAACGGCGCCAACATTTTGGCAATTTTTAACAACCAAATTACCACGTTCACCACGTCCTATAATTCCACCGCAAAATTCACTTGCAGTGTAAATAACACCACTATTGTAACAATTTTCAAAAAGCACTGAGTGATAAGTAATGCCAACCATCCCCCCACAAGAATTTCTTCCACATGAAATGTTTCCATAATTTTGACAGTTTTTTAATATTGCCTTACAAGATTGCCTGTTACAAAACCCAATTATTCCAGCAACATTTTGATAGCCACTTACAGCTGCTCTATTTATTAAATTTTCACATAAAATGTTGCCATAGGCTTTGCCAATAAAAGCTGCTGTTGCATAAGATGTACTGGTTGATGTTTGAGTGATTGAACTTCCACTTAAAATTTCCAAATTTTTTATGTAACCATGATTAATAAACCCAAAAAGTCCTGTTTCCTTATCTGTTAAATTGATATACAAATTGTTGATTGTGTGGTTGTCACCATTATAGTAGTAGTCATATTGCGTTGAATTTACATTTATAGGTGTCCATGGGTGACTTGAACCTCCCATATCAAGATTTGCTGTTTGCCTAAAGTAACAACCACTAAACAAGTTGCAATGATTACTCAAGTAAGCCAAATTTTCGGGGCTTGCAATAAGATAAGGCTTGCTTTCTGTTCCGTTTCCAGAACTTCTAAAATCAGACTCACCCCCACTCCATGCCGTCATTGATGGTTCATCAATTGGAGAAACAATTTCAAGATTTTGTGGTTGTGCTTTTTGTTGTGTTAACTTAACAACTAAAAGCCCCCCCCCCCGCAAACATTAAAACAAAAACACAGATAGAAAAAATAATCCAAAACTTTTTTGATTTGAAATTGATTTTTCCAAGTTTTTTCATAATTTTCCCCCTATTTTCTAATTTTAATTTTATTATACTAATAATTTGTGCAAAAGTCAAACAATTTTACACAAAAAGTTCAAAAAAACCACAAAAATTTTGTTTAAAACAAAAAAGCCCTTTAGGCTTTTTGTGTTTTTTGTTTTTGCAACAACAATTTTTGTTTGATTGCAACAAGTTTTTCTTGAGAGGCTGGAAGCAAATTTAGTTGTTCTTCGGCAAAATCGGGGTTTATTATTTCTTGAGTTAACAAAACCAAAATTTGTTTTTTTCTAAAATCTGCAACCTTTTCAAGTGTTGTGATTGGAAATTTGAGAACCATTTGGCTGATTACAAAGTTGTTTAATTTTTTGAAATCAAGCACTTTTGCAACCAAAAGTTTTTTTGAAACATCATTAAACCAGCTTTCGGCAAGAGATTTGATGTCATTTTGAGAAATAAAGTCTTGTTTGTGGTTTTCAAAAAATTCAAGCATATCTTCT